>VBII01000328.1 GCA_005887735.1 Chloroflexota bacterium | reverse complement strand
CTCGGCACGCGCGTCCTGGCTGGCCGAGATCACGTTCTGGCCGACGATGATGATCGGGAGCAAGACGAGCTGCAGAAATGACTGGCTCAGCCACGTGATGCCGACGACCGTGTCGCCGCGAATAAACGCCATGAATGCCTGGGGCAGCGAGACGACCGCGATCAATACGAACAGGTAGGCGGCCCACATCGTTCCCACAGCCTTTGTGATGAGGACGGCGAGCGAGCTGTTGAACCGGCCGACGGGACCCGCGCCGTGCACCTCCGGCGCCACCGACCGCGACGTGATCAGGCGAGGCTTGTGCTCCGCCGGCGCGTCCTTTGCCGCCTGGTAGGCGGCGCGATGCTCCTTGCTGCTGATCCGGCGCTCCGCACGATGCTCGGTGGTTTTTGGTTGCTCCATCTCGGCGCATAAACCTAAGACAATTGAACGTATGGCGAACGAAGTCTTTGAAGCCGTGCGCACGCTGATGGCGATCCGGGAGTACGCGGACAGGCCGCTGCCGGCCGACGTGGCGCGCCGGGTCGTCGAGGCTGGGCATCTCACCGCCAGCGCTTCCAACGTCCAGCCGTGGCATTTCGTCCTGGTGCGCGAGGGCGACGCTCTCCGCAAGCTCGGCTCGCTGATCCGAACCGGTCCGTACATAGCGAACGCAGTCGCGGCGGTCATCGTCGGGTACGAGAAGGAGAAGGGCGAATTCGGAATCTCAGACGCAAGCCGCGCGATCCAGTCGATGATGCTGGCTGCGTGGGGTGACGGCGTCGGTTCGAACTGGACCGGTTTTGCAGGCGGCCTCGAAAACGTACGCGTGGAGTTCGGCCTCCCCGACATCTACGACGTCCTGGCGGTGGTCGCGTTCGGCTACCCGAAGCGAAAGGTGATCGGTAAGAAGAAGCGAAAGCCGCTGAACCAGGTCGTCTCAGCGGAGCGCTTCGGCACGCCCCTGGGCTGAGCGGACCGCCCGCCCGATCCGGAACGGCGCATCGAGGATCGCGAGTAGCAAAAGGCCGATGAGACTTGCCGAGAGCAGGTAGACAGGCCATGGGCCGAGGTCATCCAGCAGCGTGGGGCTGGACGGTTTGCTGCGAAGGTACATGTAGTCGGCGCCCGTCACAGCATCGACCAGCCCGACAAATGCGGTGTACGCGACTGTCACCAGCGCCACCTGGGCCACCGCCCACGGCCGCGGGTGGAGGCGCATGCCGGCCACGAGCACCAGCGCCGCCGCCACCACCCCACCGTGCGCGAGGTAGTACTGGACGTACGGGTAGCTCGGAAAGTGCTGCGCCAGGTCGGGCGTCAGAAGTGCCTGGAGGGTTCCGGCGAGCCCCCAGAAATACGTGATCTCGACGAGCAGCTGACGGCGGGTCCAGAGCGCGGCCGCCGCGACAAAGATCGCCACGTCGCACAGCTGCAACGGCAGTGGCTGCGAACGCTGGCCCGGCTCTCCGCCGCCTGCCGCGAGGAAGACCCACCAGCTGACCTCATCCGCGACGAGGATCAGAGCCAGGCCGCGGAGCCACATGCCCGGCCGCTTGCGCGCGAGCACGACAAGGACCGCGGTCGACGCGGCGATGACCAGCAGCGCGCCGACGTGCTCGGCCGCAAGAAGCTCAGTCACCGGCAACCCGATCCCGGTTCATCGCACTCCGGCCTGACCCCCAGCCGGTGGAAGCTCGACCGCCGGGGCACAAACCAGCGATAGAGACGTTCCTCGAGGGCGGCCACCGGACGCAGCCTGAATGGGACGGCGAGTGCAGCCCATCCTCTGAGCTCGGCGAGCACGCGATTGATTGCGGCTGCGCCCTCCAGGCGGCGACCGTCGGGCTCGACGGTCCACGCCGCCCGGTCCGCCTCGTCACGCGTTACGCCGTAGCGCTCGAGCACACCCGGTTTCTGGTTGGCGACGACCAGCACACGGCCGGCCAGGTCGCGCCGGCGGACCCAGCGCGCCATGCGTGTTCAAACGCCTCAAGTCCCGTCGAAGAGCAAGACCAGCGAGGGCTCGGTCACGCCATCGACCAACCAGCAAGACCAATGAGCGAATAGAGCACGGCGTTGAGGTCGCCGTGCACGATGGCCATCGTTCTGAGGTCGAGGGCGGGAACCGGGAGCACGCGCGCGACCGCATAGTCGACGCCGAGGAGCATCGGTATGACGACGGCTGCCGAGGAGATCGCGAGCAGCCAGCGGGCGCCTGCCGTCCGCCGTCGAGGTGCGATGAGAAAGGCGGTGAGGGCGGCATTGGTGAGGATGCCGGTCGCCAGCAGAAGCGGCCCGATCACAGTGAGCGCAGCGGTCCCCGTGGCGATGCCGGTCGCCGTCACCGGCGTGCCAAGCACGACGATCACTCCTGCGGCTGCACAGACTCGCCGCATCCGGCGCGAGCGCTCGCTCAAGGCGGTAAATGCCAGCGCCGCCAGCACCGTCGCGGCAAAACCCGCGTAGTGGAAATGAACCGCCGTCAGCTCGACGGTCGGGCCGCTGTATCCGAGGCTGATCCCGCCGCGCGCCGCGATGAGCCAGGCGGCCCCGACGGCCAGGAAGCCGAGAGCGGCCGCAGGTAGCAGGTGTCCAGGCGCGAGGGACCGCGACTCGACCAGCTCGCTCGCGCCGGCCAGGCCGGCGATCGAACACACGGCAAACCAGCCGGCAGCGAGGAGTGCCGCCCAAGGACCGGCGGGGACAATGAATGAGGCGATCACGAGCACCGCCCCGACAGGCTGCAGCAGCCGGGCCACTAGCAGCAGCTGCCGCGCGCGGCGGCCCGCGAGTGGAATCAGGCGAAGCCCCAGGGGCACCACCGCGACTGGCGCAAGCATGAGAAGAAGATCAACGAGGCTCAGCTGGCCGGCGATGATCGGAAAGGGTTGGTCCGCTATGCGGACACTCTATCCAAGAATCGGTTGGCGCCTTCTGATGCGCAAAAAGCCCAGCAGGACAAGCATGACGGCCGTTGACCCGAGGATCCACCGGACCTCGGAGCTGATTGGATCGGCCCAGCCGACCGCCATCGCGTAGGGCAGCCAGGCCATGAACAGGACCGTCCACAGCGACAGGTTGACGATGGTGAGCGCCCGCACGGCTTCATACCGATAACGCGGGCGCCCACCACAGAAACCGAACTATCCGGGCACGGGCCGGCCGACCTTCCCGGTGGCCGTCACCTCCTGCTCGTCGTATTCCTGCGTGTGGTCGTATGCCGAGCGGTCCTTCAAGAGCGCCACGGCGATGAAACCGACCACGCAGCACGCAAGGATGTACAGGCTGATCATGTAGGGGTTCTTGGCCTGAAGCGGCGATAGCACCTTCCAGGGTCCGATGAACAGAAACCCCGTCCAGATCCCGAGTGCGATGCTCGGAGCCGGACCACCCGCGATGATCGAGGCGAACTGGTAGCCCAACGAGGCGCCGCTGTAGCGCAGGCGTCCGGTGAAGCTTTCGGCGATCAAGGAGGCTTGCGGGCCGTACTGCATGTCGTGCGGAATCAAGGAGAGCGCGATCACTATGAAAACGACGACCGGTATCGCTGTCGCAAAAAGCCCGAAGTAGAGGAATCCCCAGATCGCCATGACCACGATGCCGGCCATGTAAATCGTCTTGCGACCAACCTTGTCCGACAGGTGCCCGAACAGCGGGATGGAGATGAACGAGACCAGGCCGGCGACGCTTACCGCCCAGGTCAAGAAAGGCTTGTCGAGCTTGGTCGCTGCTGCGCCAAACGTGAATACGAACACGGTGAAGAGGTAGAACGGTGCCTGCTCAGGGAGCCGGAGCAGCGCGCTCAGGATGATCTCTCTCCAGTTG
>VBII01000080.1 GCA_005887735.1 Chloroflexota bacterium | reverse complement strand
GCGGCGAGTGGGAGCACGATGAAAACGAAGTACAGGTATTTCGATGTTCCGTAGCTCAACTGCGCGGGGTCGAGGTGAAGGAGGTATTTCGTTCGCAGCCACGAGATGGTCATCCACAGCGCGACGGCACCGACATAGGCCAGCATCAGCTTGTTGGTGCGGCTGAACCGCAGCTGCGTCAGGGCCAGCACCACGTAGCCGAACGAGATCACCAGGGCCAGCGCGGGACGTTGCGGTGAGCTCACGACGATGACCACCGGCAGCGCGGCCAGCATGCCCAGGCGCACCAGCCCGCGAATGCTGGTGTCGATCGGGTAGCCGAAGAGGTTCGCCACCCGGTTCGCCTCCAGCATGGTCAGCGCAGCGAGCAGCCAGAGCGCGAGCACGAAGGACAGGACTGCTGCTGTCGTCGAATCGGCGACGCGCTGCAGACCGAAGGCGAGCACCACCGCGAACAGGAAGGAGATCGCGAGGTTGCGCGCGTTGATCGGCGTCACGTGGCGCGCGTCGATGACGCTGCGGAGGGTGATGTAGGAGGCCCACGGCAGCGCACCGAGCAGGGTCAATCTCAGGACGTCGACCCCGCTGCGGAAGCTCGGGCCCAGGTAGATGCTGACGATCGGACCGGCGAACACCTCCAGCAGGACGACCAGCACAAGCGAGCCCGCCAGCGTGATGCCGACGACATCGACCACCTCGGAGCGCAGCTGCCTCACCTTGCCCGCCGCCAGAAGGCGAGCCGCCACCGGCAGCAGCACGAAGCTGACCGGCGTGAGGCTCGAGCCGATCATGCTCACCGCCGCGACCCCAAAGGCGACGATGCCCGCGACGCGGATGTCGGCGGTATGGGCGACCAGGATGCCCGGCAGGGCGAACAGCAGAAGCGAGAAGAAATCACCGGGCATGCGCGGTATGCCGAACCGGAGCAGCACCCGCAGGCGGTCCTTCAACTCTGCGAAGCGGAGCGGAAGCCGCATGAGGACCGCGCCGGCGACGAGTGTCATGCCGATGCCCATCGCGTCGAGGATCGCCAGCACCGAGCCGTGGAACGCGACGATCGCCGCCAGCGGGAGCAGGCCCATGTTCACGGCCATCAGGACGTTGGCTTCCTGGATGCGATCCAGTCCCCGCAGATATCCGAAGGCGAGCGTGTGCAGGCCGGCGCCGGCGATCAGGGGTGGAAGTGCCAGGACGAGGCTCGAATAGGTCGAGGAGCCGAAGAAGACCTGGCTCCAGAACCCCGTCGCCGCCACCAGCACCCCGCTGACCACGCCCACCCCGGCGGCGAGCACGATCACCGACGCGGCCGCGAAGCTCGATGACTTGCCCGTCTTCTCGGCCTCGGCATAGGCCACGTAGCGCGCGATTCCAAGGTCGACTCCCAGCACGGCCAGCGGCATCAGGAGTGAGAGGGTCCGACGCGAGAGCGAATATTCGCCGAAGCCTTCCGTGCCGTCGAAGGCCGCCACCAGGCGGAACGCAAGCAGGTAGCTCGCGATCACGACCGCCTCGGCCACGAACGTCGTGATGTAGTTGCGCCTCTTCACGCCGGCAGGGGCTCCTTCTCGAAAACCTCCAGCAGCCTGGCGGCAAGTCCAGGGATGTTGTGGTGCTCCAGCAGGTAGCGGCGCCCGCGCTCGCTCATCTCCATCCGCTCGCCCGGACTCAACGCGACGAGCCGCTCGATCGCATCGGCGAGGATCTCCGGGTCACCGGGCGCAACGCTGACGCCTGCCTTTGCCTCCTGAACGGGGTCGTAGGTAGAGCGGCCGAAGAAAATGATCGGCCGCCCTGAGGCAAGGTAATCCGTGAGCTTGTTGAGGCTGATCCCGAACCTGTAGAGCGGGAGGTCGCGCAGGCCGTAGATGAAGGCATCGGCTTCTCCCATTGTCCTGCCAACCTCGCGCTTGGGCACCGACTGGCGAAACTCCATGTTGGACAGGTTCATGGATCTCGCCCGCCCGATGAGGGCGTCGCGTTCCTGGCCCGCGCCGACCATGAGGAACTTGATGTCCCGGTGCCCCCGCCTCTGGAGCACGGCGGCGACGTCGAGGATGCTCTCGATGGAGTTCGCCGCCACGAATCCGCCGAGGAACATGATTCGGAACGGCCGGTCGGGTGCGCCCTCGTAAGGCGCGAGCTCCTCGTAGCGCTCGAGCTCGACCCCGTGCGGTATCCACACGATCTTGGACGGCGACACGCCCTGAGACTCGACGTACGAGTCGGTGTGCCGCCACAGCATCACGATCCGCTCGGCCTTCCTGAACAGGTATCGCTCGAGGGCGCGCATCGCCCGCGCCGCACGGCCGTCAGGTCGCAGCCTTCCGAAGTCGATCAAGGTCTGGGGCCACAGGTCGGTGACCTCGAAGAAGAAACGTGCTCCCTTGATCCTGGCCAGGAAGTAGCCGGTCAGGGCGGCCAGGGGATGCACGGAGACGCCGACCACGATGTTGGGGCGCTCATGGCGCACCAGGCCGGCGAAGAACGCAAGAAAGCTGAAGAGCACCATGTTCAGCATCCGCCGCCAATCGTTGCCCCGGTACGAGTTGCCGGCGATCCAGATAAAGAGGACGCCGTCGATGTCCTCTTTTCGCCAGAGTCGCCACCCGAGCCTGCGCAGCGGGGCGAGGTGATAGTGGCTGAACGCGCACACGAAGATGGTGGTGGGATGGCCTTTTTCGACCATCCGCCTGGCGATGTCGAAGCTCCGCGTGGCCAGGCCATCAGGGGGGTCGGCGTAGTGATTGACGATCCAGATCCGCATGGCGCGGACGTCTCCTACCGGTTTCGGCTCGGGATGGATTCCGTCGCCTCGACGGCGCCTCGCACGAGGTCGATCAGGATCGGGCTCATCTGCCGCAGCGACGCGATGTCCGTATCTCGGTGCTTGAGCGCGATGACGACGGCGTCGAACCGCTCGCCTGTCGGCAGCTCGCGCATCAGGGGGAGCTCTTCCGGAAAGCCGTCCCTGTCGACGATGGGGTCATAGACGACGACGTCGTGCTGGCGGGCCAGGCCGCGCGCGAACGCGACCGCGGCGGACGCGCGAGCGTCCGGATAGTTGGGCTTGTACGTCGCCCCGACGACGAGCACCTTCGCCGGCCTGTCTGTCTTCCCGCCCGTGGACAGCAGCTGTTTCACATGCTCGGCGACGCGATTGACGATCTGCTCGTTGCCGCTGACCGCGTCGCGCAGGATCGGCATCTCGATCCCGCTTTGCCTGGCCGCGTCCAGCAGGTAGCGCGGCATGGTCGGGATGCAGGTACCTCCCGCGCCCACGCCTGGCTGATGGGCCATGAAGGCGAAGGGTTTGGTCGCGGCCGCATCGATCACGTCTGCGGCGACGATGCCCATCCGCCGGCAGAGCTCTGCGAATTCGTTGATGAACGAGATGTTGACCAGGCGGAACGAGTTCTCGAGCAGCTTGGACGCCTCGGCGACCTCCACGAGCTCGACACGATGGGTCGGAACCTTCGCCCGGGCGTAGAGCGCGATCGTGGCCTCCAGCGCCTGTTCGCTCAACGCCCCGACGACACGCGGGATCTCGCCGAGCTCGGTGCCCCGGCCCGGATCGAAGCGCTCCGGTGCGTGCGAGACGACCCGCCCCTGATGGCCCAGGCGTTCCGCGAGGTGGCGTGTGAAGCCGATCGGCACCGTGCTCGCGATCACCACCAATCGCTCCCTCGGGCTGAGCCGCTGCGCCATATCGACGAAATGGTCGAATGCCGCCATGCTGTTCTCGCCCGACGGGGCAAGGTTGGGAAGGCAGAGGATGAGCGCGTCCGCGGGATCGAGGTCTTCGATCCGCGTCGTTCCGTCAAGCGATCGGGCGCGCGGCTCGGAGATGTCATATCCGATGGGTTTGAGCCCGGCACGCCGCCACAGGGCAAGCTCCTGGGCGCCGATGGTGCCGAGACCGACGACTCCGACGCGTGAAACCGTATTCAACTCGTGCTGCGTCATTACGGTATCAGTCGATGCGCGCCTGGCGGCGTCCCCAGTAACATAGCGCCCTTGGTATGAAGCGCCCTGCGGCTCCCCTGGTCGGGAGTGGTGACCCGGCTGAAGGGACCGAATGGGTGGTCGAGTCTTCGACCAGCATCCTCAAACGCGAACCCTGGCTCGAGGTCTTCGAAGAACATCTCCGGCTGCCGGACGGTCGCATGGTCGACGATTTCTACACGATCCGGCTGCGCGACTTCGTCGTCGTCGCCCCGATCACCGAAGACGGGCATGTGATCATGGTGCGACACTATCGCCATGGTCCCGGCCGGATCACGCGGTCGCTGCCGTCCGGTTTCGTCGAAGGCGATGAGACACCAGCCCAGGCCGCGAAGCGAGAGCTGCTCGAGGAGACGGGTTTTGCCGCAGAGGCCTGGTCTTTGCTCGGCACGTACGTCGTGGACGGGAATCGGCGCTGCGGCGTCGAGCATGTCTTCCTGGCGACGGGCGCGCGGCAAGTCGCCGAGCCGTCGTCGGACGACCTTGCGGAGGCGACGGTCCAGCTGCTGACGGGCGAGCAGGCCTCGGAGGCGCTTTCCAACGGCGAGATCAGCGAGCTGGCGACGGCCGCAGGCCTCGCCATCGCGTTTTTGAAGCGGAATCAAACGGACAAATCCACTACCGGAGCGTGAGCACTTGACACAAACGAAGAACGAACATGGCAAATCTTTCGACTGGTCCGCCAAGAGCGTGCTGGTCACCGGGGGCGCGTCCTTAATCGGTTCTCACGTGGTCGACCGCCTGGTCGAGCGCGGGGCGCGGCATGTGCGCGTGGTCGATGACCTCTCGAGCGGGACGCTCGACAACATCCGCCCGCACCTGGACAGCGCCGTCGTCGAATTCATGCAGGCCGACCTGCTCGCGCCGGGAGCGACCGACGCCGCATGCCACGGCGTCGACTATGTCTTCCACCTGGCGGCCATCCACGGCGGCCGCGGTTACGTGGAGATGCACGACGCGGACTGCGGCCGCAACCTGGTGATGGACGGCCTGATGGTCAAGTCCGCGATCGACGCAGACGTCGACAAGTTCGTGTTCGCGTCTTCAGGCTGCGTGTATCCGAACTACATCCAGCAAGACATCTCCAAGGAGCTGTACCTCACCGAGGAGATGGTCGGCCCGCCGTATGACTCGGACCACATGTACGGCTGGGCAAAGCTCATGGGCGAGCTGTCACTGCAGTCGTGGCACCGGCAGATCGGCCTGCGGTCCGTCTCGTGCCGGCTCTTCACGGTCTACGGCGAGCGGGGCGTTGAGAACCACGCGGTAATCGCGATGATCGCGCGGGCGTTCATCGACCAGAACCCATTCGAGGTCTGGGGCGACGGGACGCAGATCCGGAACTGGACCTACGTCGGCGACATCGCCCGCGGCATGGTCGCCGCCGCCGAGAGCAGCGTGGTGGATGGGACGCCGATCAATCTCGGCACGATGGAGCGGACGCGCGTCATCGACGCGGTGCGTGAGGTGCTGCGCTACACGAACAAGCAGGCCGAGATCAAGTTTCTCAAGAACATGCCGACCGGCCCGCTCAACCGGGTGGCCAGCAACCAGCGCGCCGAGGACCTGATCGGTTGGAGCCCGCAGATGAAGTTCTTCGACGGGCTGCACCGAACCGTCGACTGGTACTTCTCGACCAAGGACCCCGACGTTGTGCGCGGCTACTTCGGCCGAATGCTCACCGAGCGCGGCGAGAGCAAGCCCGAGCCGGCAGAGCCGGCCAAGGCGGCGGGGAAGCGAGCATGACGAAGCGGCCCGCAGTCTCAGTCATCGGCCTGGGTAAGCTCGGCGCCTGCATCGCGGCCTGCTTCGCCGACAAGGGTTACCCGGTCATCGGCGCTGACGTGTCCAAGCGCACGGTGGACGCCGTCAACAAGGGCCAGTCGCCGGTCGTCGAGCCCGGCCTGGCTGAGGCGATCGGCCGCTCGCACGAGCGGTTGCGCGCGACGCAGGACGTCGGGGACGCCGTGCACAACAGCGAGGCCACCTTCATCGTGGTGCCGACCCCAAGCACCGACGAGGGCGGCTTCTCGATCGGCTACGTGCTCGAGGCCGCGCGCACGATCGGCCGCGCGCTGCGCGACAAGTCCGGCTATCACCTCGTCGTCCTGACCAGCACCGTGCTGCCGGGCTCGACCGAGTACGGGATGATCCGCGTCCTCGAGCAGGAGTCCCGCAAGCGCTGCGGCCAGGACTTCGGCGTCTGCTACAGCCCAGAGTTCATCGCCCTCGGGCAGGTGATCAAGGACTTCCTGAACCCCGAGTTCCTGCTCATCGGCGAGTACGACGAGCGTTCCGGCGACCTCCTGGCCGAAATCTACAACGGCGTCGTCGACAACGAGCCGGCGGTGGCCCGCATGAGCATCGTCAACGCAGAGCTGACCAAGATCTCGGTCAACGCGTACGTGACGATGAGGATCTCGTTCGCGAACATGGTCGCGGCGATGAGCGAGCAGCTGCCGGGCGGAGACGTCGATGTTGTCACGTCGGCGCTCGGGCTTGACACACGCATCGGACGGCGGTACCTGAAGGGTGCGGTGGCCTATGGCGGTCCGTGCTTTCCGCGCGACAACCAGGCCCTGGCCTACCTGGCGCGGCAGCTGGGTCAGCAGGCTTCCCTGGCCGAGGCGGTCCACGCGTTCAACGGCTCGACCAACGAGCGCCTGGCGGCGCGCGTCCTGGAGATGGTGCCCGACGGCGGCTCGGTGGCCGTGCTGGGTCTTTCCTACAAGCCGGACAGCAATGTCATCGAGGAGAGCGCGGGGTACCTGCTCGCCAAGAGCCTGGTCGGCTCGGGCGCCAGCGTGACGGTGCACGACCCGATGGCGATGGAGGCGGCGAAAGGCGGGCTGGGGGACTCGGTCGTCTACGCCTCGAACGTCGAGGAGGCGATCCACGAGAAGAACGTGATCGTGATCATGAATCCCGATCGCGCCTACGCGGGCCTCGACCTGGCTGCGATCCCGGCCTCGACGGTCATCGTGGACGCGTGGCGCTTGCTGCGCAAGCAGGCCGGCGACCGGCCGAACTACGTCGGAGTTGGACTGGGAGACGACAACCAGCGGCTGGCCAAGGCGCTGGCGGGCATGTGGACCGACCCGGCCCACGCCCGCGCCTGATCACGATGGCCGCCACCGCCGAAAATGCGTCGGTAATCGACCAGGTCCGCGCCTACTGGAACCGCCGCCCGTGCAACATCCGCCACTCGACCAAGCCGGTCGGCACCCGGGAGTACTTCGACGAGGTCGAGGCGCGCAAGTACTTCGTTGAGCCTCACATCCCGGCCTTCGCGGACTTCGAGCGCTGGCGAGGCAAGAAGGTCCTCGAGATCGGCTCCGGGCTCGGGACCGACTCGGTCAACTTCGCCCGCGCCGGCGCCGACGTCACTGTGATCGACCTGTCGGATGAAAGCCTTGAGCTGTGCAAGAAGCGATTTGAGGTTTTCGGGCTGAAGGGCCGCTTCTATTCCGGCAACGCGGAGGAGCTCTCGAAGGTCGTCCCCGTCGAGAAGTACGACCTCATCTATTCGTTCGGCGTCATCCATCACACACCCGACCCGGACAAAGTCTTCGAGCAGATCAAGCAGTACTGCAAGCCGGAGACCGAGCTGCGCATCATGCTTTACTCGCGCTGGTCGTGGAAGGTCTTCTGGATCATCTTCGGCTACGGCAAGGGGCAGTTCTGGAAGGCAGACGAGCTGGTGCGGACGTATTCCGAGGCGCAGACCGGGAGTCCCGTCACCTTCTACTACTCGTTCGACGGAGTGAGGCGGCTCATGCATGACTACGACGTCACGAAGCTGAGCAAGGACCACATCTTTCCGTACCAGATCGACAAGTACGTGAAGTACGAGTACGAGTGGGTGTGGTACTTCCGCTGGATGCCCATGCCGCTGTTCAGGTGGTTCGAGCACAGGCTGGGGTGGCACACCCTGATCTGGGCCCGGCCGCGACCCGGTGTTGTCAGCGCCTGATCAGGGCGCCGACATGTCAGCCGACCTGGCGGTGCTCGAAGCCTGAGACCGGGAGGTCGGCGGACGCGAGCCCCCAATCCGGTTCGTTGATCGGCCGCGCCTTCCGCCCGGCGCGGACGAACCTGGCGGCCCAACTCCGATAGCCGTTCGTGCTCATGTAGG
>VBII01000327.1 GCA_005887735.1 Chloroflexota bacterium | reverse complement strand
CACGGCGCCGACCGCCATCGACGAAGGCAGCGCCATCGGCCTCGCCCTCACCGGTGCGCACGACCCGTCGGTGGTGGACACGGCCGCCGGGTTCACCTACGCCTTCGACTGCGGGGACGGCGCCGGCTTCGGTGCTCTGGGCCCATCGTCGACTGCGAGCTGCCCGACGTCCGACAACGGCCCCAGGAACGTCCAGGGCAAGGTCCAGGACAAAGACGGCGGCTCGACGACCTACGGTGCGACGGTGGTTGTCCGCGAAGTTGCTCCGACGGCGACGTTCCATGCGCCAGCCTCGGTGAGCGAGGGCGACAACTTCAACATCTCACTTACGAATCCGACCGACCCCTCGGCTGTTGACACTTCGGCGGGCTTCAGCTACTCGTTCGACTGCGGGGCTGGATACGGCTCGGCCACTTCCACATCCTCGACCGTGTGCATTGCGGTGAACGACCCCGGCGTCACCGTGCGCGGAAGGATCACGGACAAGGACGGCGGTTCGACCGAGTACACGGCGCACGTCGGGATCGTGAACCAGCCGCCAGTCGTTCGGATCCTCGGACCGTCCGCCGGATCTGCGTACGCGGTCGGGAGCACTGTCGCCCTCAGTGGCTCCTTCACCGACTCCGGCCGGAACGACACGCACGCCGCGCGTTGGAGCCTGGATGCACTTACAACTCCGGGTGTCGTCACCGAGACGAATGGGAGCGGGACAGTGACCGGTAGCTTCATGTTCACCACGCCGGGCGTCTACTCGGTAGTTCTCACTGTGACTGACAATTCGAACGCGTTCGGGAAGGCGACCACAGTTGGCGGTGCGCCGGCATTGATCGTGGTCTTTGATCCGAACAGCGGACAGGCTACAGGCGGTGGCTGGGTTCCGGCGGGCCAGTCGAAAACCAGCTTCCAGCTCAGCGCGAAGTACCAGAAGGGGGTTCTCAGCGGCAGCGTCGTCGTCACGCTTCCAAACGGGCAGACGGTGACGTCGACGAGCCTCGCGTGGCTGGTCATAAGCGGGTCGAAGATGCAGATTCGGGGTGAGGCCACTCTCGATGGAGCGTCGGGCTACTCGTTCTTGGTCACCGGGACACAATCGCCCTACGCCTTCAGACTGAAGGTGTGGAGGACCACGGACGGGACGGTCCTCTACGACAACGTGCCAGGTGCCTCCGACGATATCGACCTGGCTTCGCCGCAGGCGCTTGGTGGGGGCACGATCGCTATCCATTGAGCCACGGCTTGGGGCCCCGAGCGCCGGCCGTCTCGGGCCTCAGGTGACAACGGACAGGGGCTTCTCCTGGTCGGGCGGCTCGACGATGTCGAGCCCGGTGGCCTGGCTGATCCAGTACTGAACGTCGGTCAAGCCTGGAGCACCGGCGAGACCGATTGCTTCCAGGAGCCGCGGAGGTCCTCCATCGAGTTGATGCCGAGGCGTCGGACCAGCGGAATCCAGCGGTCCATGCCCGAGACCTCGAGCAGGGTGCATTGATGCACGAACTCGAGCAACCGGTCTTTGCTGATGCCAGTTTTTTTCGACAGGCGGTTGCGGTCGATGTCCAGCGATGCGCGGTGAAGCAGTTGGTTCGTGTGACGGATCCCGACCGCGCGCAATCGCTGCACGTCAGAGTCCGACATACCGTTCAGATACTCGAGCGTTCGGTACATCGATCACAGGATAGTGTCCGGGTATAATCAGCGAACCCCGCCCCATTCGATGGAGTAAACACACCCTGAATCAGAGCCGGATCGAGACCCGAGAAGAGATTTCCGGAATTCAGTCTGGCCTAGAGATCGGGATCGGCCGCCGCGCCCGCCGCGCCTACGGTTTCGATGAGGTCGCTCTGGTTCCGGGTGGCGTCACGCTGAATCCCGACGAGGTCGACATCTCATTTGGGATGGGCGAGCGCTTCCACCTTCCGCTGCCTTTCTGGGGCTCGGCCATGGACGGCGTCGTCGACATCGGCTTTGCGATTGCGATGGGAAAGCTTGGCGGCGTGGCGGTGCTCAACCTGGACGGCGTGCACACCCGATACGAGGATTCGGCTCCGATCATCAAGAAGATCGCGGAGGCCGACCGCGCGACGGTCAATGCCGTGCTCAGAGAGGCGTATCGCGAGCCCGTCAAGCCGAAGCTGATCGTCGAGCGCATCAAGGCGATCAAGGCGGCCGGAGTTGCCTGCGCCGTTTCCACCGTCCCAGCCCGCGCCGAGGAGCGTGCCGAAGCGGTGCAGAAGGCCGGCGCCGACGTGTACGTCGTCCAGGGCACCGTGCTTACAGCGCGACACTCCTCGCGCTCCTATCACCAGCTTTCCTTCGAGGAGCTGGTCAGGGCATGCGAGATACCCGTGGTCGTCGGCAACTGCGTCCATTACGAGACCGCGCTCGAGCTGATGGAGACCGGCATCGCCGGCATCCTCGTGGGCGTCGGCCCGGGAGCGGCCTGCACGACGCGCGGCGTGCTCGGCGTCGGAGTCCCGCAGGTGACCGCGACGGCCGATGTTGCGGCCGCTCGCGATGAGCACATGCGGCGGGGCGGCATGCGCGTTGCGGTGATCACCGACGGAGGCATGCGCATCGGCGCGGACGTGTGCAAGGCGTTTGCATCCGGGGCGGACGCCGTGATGATCGGAACGCCTCTTGCCGGCGCGGAAGAGTCCGCATCGAAAGGTTTCAACTGGGGCATGGCGACGCCGGACCCCAACCTCCCGCGCGGCACCCGCATCCAGGTCGGAACCAAGGCGACGCTGCGCGAGATCCTGATCGGTCCCGCCCGCGTCGACGATGGCACGCAGAACTTCGCGGGTGCGCTCCGGTCAGCGCTCGGCGTGTGCGGCGCCAGTGACATCGCGGAGTTCCAGCACACCGAGATGGTGGTCGCGCCATCCATCGTGTCCGAGGGCAAGGTGTTCCAGCAGGCCCAGCACGTGGGCATGGGCAAGTCCTGAGCCAGACCGCCTCGGCCAGGCGGGAGCAAGTCAAGACGGCCGCGCGCGAGCAAACAATCCTCGTGCTCGACTTCGGCTCTCAGTTCAGCCAGCTCATCGCGCGCCGCGTCCGCGAAGCGAACGTCTACTGCGAGCTGGTGCCGGGCGCGACGCCCTGGCCGGAGCTGAAAAAGCGTCATCCGGCCGGTCTGATCCTCAGCGGGGGTCCCTCGAGCGTCTACGACGCCGGCGCACCGCAGATCGACCCGGAAGCATTGCGTTCGGGCGTCCCTGTGCTCGGGATCTGTTACGGGACGCAGCTCATCGCCCACCACCTCGGGGGCAAAGTCGACCCGGGCCACGCTCGTGAATACGGTCCCGCCCTTCTATCGGTGCACGAACCGAACACGCTGTTCCGAGGACTGCATGGCGAGCTTCCGGTATGGATGAGCCACGGCGACCACGTGAGCGAGATGCCGCCCGGCTTCCAGCGGCTCGCCACTAGCGGCAACTCACCGGTCGCGGCGTTCACCGATGGAAAAGGCATATTCGGCATCCAGTTCCATCCCGAGGTAGTGCACACGCCGAGCGGGCGCGAGGTGCTGCGCAATTTCCTCTTCGGCGTGTGTCACTGCACTCCTTCCTGGACGGCCGGGTCGTTCATCGCCGATGCGACCGACAGGATCCGCGCCCAGGTCGGCGGCGGACGGGTCATCTGCGCCCTGTCGGGCGGCGTCGACTCGGCCGTCGCTGCGACGTTGGTGCACCGCGCAATCGGGGATCAGCTGACTTGCGTGTTCGTCAACAACGGGTTGCTTCGCAAAGAAGAGCCGGAGCGCGTGCTCGACGTTATGCACGGCAACCTGGACATGCAGATTCGGTACGTCGACGCGACAGAGCGCTTTCTCGCTGCGCTTCGCGGTGTCATCGACCCGGAGCAGAAGCGTCGGATCGTCGGGCGCGAGTTCATCTCCGTCTTCGAGGCTGAGGCGACCAGCCTCGGCCACATCGATTTCCTCGCCCAGGGCACGCTCTACCCGGACGTGATCGAGTCGACCGCGCCCGACGTCGCGTCCACCGCATCCAAGATCAAGACCCACCACAACGTCGGCGGGCTGCCGCCTGGCCTGCGCTTCCAGCTCATCGAGCCGCTGCGCTACCTGTTCAAGGACGAGGTGCGCGCCGTCGGTCTCGAGCTGGGCATGCCGGAGGAAATGGTCTACCGGCAGCCTTTCCCCGGACCCGGCCTTTCGATCCGCTGCCTGGGCGACGTCACCGCGGAGCGCCTGGAGATCCTGCGCAACGCGGACTGGGTTGTGGTCGATGAGATCAAGCGCAACGGCCTGTACCGCCAGGTCTGGCAATCGTTCGCTGTGCTCACGCCGCTCGAGACCGTCGGGGTCATGGGCGACTACCGGACCTATGCCAACGTCGTCGCGGTGCGGGTGGTGACGAGCGAGGACGCGATGACCGCCGATTGGGCGCGCGTGCCCTATGAAGTGCTGGCACGGATCAGCAACCGCATCGTGAACGAGGTGAAGGGCGTGAACCGAGTGGTCTTCGACATAACTTCCAAACCGCCCGGCACCATCGAGTGGGAGTAGGCCGGACCAAGCTCGACCCGGCCTGGCGCAAGACAATGATCGCCGGACTGTTGCGCGGCCAGCGTCCAGACGGATCGTTTGGCGTCCACCCGTATGACAAGTGGACGGGCGCGCACTGGCGACTCATCTCGCTCGTCGAGCTGGGCATCCCGCGGACCAACCGCGCCGCGAGGGCGGCCGCGAACAGCGTGCTCGACTGGATCGCCAACCCTCGTCGGGCTCCGTTCGTCGTCAAGGGTCTCGATCGCCGACACGCGTCCATGGAGGGCAACGCGCTAGCCGTCTGCTGCCGCCTCGGCATGGCGACCGACCCGCGTGTGCATCGCCTGGTCGATCTGCTGCTGCGGGCGCAGTGGCCCGACGGAGGATGGAACTGCGACCGCGACCCCGCTGCGCGCCGCTCGTCATTCCACGAATCGCTGGCGCCCATCTGGGGCCTGGTCGAGTATCACCGCGCTACCGGTGATGGTCCCTCGCTCCAGGCCGCGCAACGGGCGGGCGAGCTCTTGCTCGACCACCACGTCTTTCGTTCGACCAAGACGGGCGAGGCGATCCATCCCGAGTGGCTCCACATCCATTGGCCGCATTACTGGCACTACGACTTCTTCCACGGCCTGCGCGCGCTTGCGATGCTCGACCGCCACGCCGACCGGCGCGCGGATGACGCACGGCAGCTCCTCATCGCTATGCGAAGAAAAGACGGAACGTGGCGGGCGGGTGGCCACCGCTACTGGCGCTCGAAAGGCAACAGCACGGTGGAGGTCGTCAACTGGGGCGATGCAAGTCAGATCGTCACGCCGGTCGCGATGGCAATGCTCCAATGAACCCTCGATGAAGGTCCTCGTCGTCGGCTCTGGTGCGCGAGAGCACGCCCTGGTGTGGAAATGCGTGCAGTCCGACCTTGTGGAACGCGTCTACTGCGCGCCCGGCAACGGAGGCACGGGTGGCATGGCTCGCAACATCGGTATCGGAGCCGCCGACGTGGTGCGGCTGGTCGATTTCGCGAAGCGCGAGCGTCTCGGCCTGATCATCCTCGGCCCCGAGGCCGCGGTGGACGCCGGGGTCGGCGATGCACTTCGCCACGCGGGGTTTGACGTCTTCGGGCCCAACCGCGATGCGGGGCGCATCGAATCGAGCAAGTCGTTCGCCAAGGGCTTGATGCGGCGCGCGCAGATCCCGACCGCGGACTTCGATGTGTTCACTCGACCCGCGCCTGCGAAGGAGTGGGCGCGGGCGCGCGATGGACAGGTGGCCGTCAAAGCCGACGGCCTCGCCCGCGGCAAGGGCGTGATCGTGTGCGAAAGCGTCGAGGCATCGGACAGGGCAATCGACGCGGTGCTCGTCGAACAGCGCTTCGGCCGCAGCGGCGCGACGATCGTGGTCGAGGAGAGACTCGAGGGGCCCGAGCTCTCGGTGCACGCCGTCACCGACGGCACCGACGTCATCGCGCTCGCGCCGGCCCGAGACTACAAGCGCGCCGGAGAGGGCGATCGCGGCGCCAACACCGGCGGCATGGGCGCCTACTCGCCGCCGAAAGGAGTCGGCGAAGCGCTCGTCCAGGAGGTCGTCGAGCGTGTCATGCAGCCGGCCGTGCGCGAGCTGCAAAGCGCGGGCGCGGAGTTTCGGGGCGTCCTGTACGCCGGCCTGATCCTCACCAAGCAGGGCGTCCGGACGCTCGAGTTCAACGCTCGCTTCGGCGACCCGGAGGCGCAGGTCGTGCTGCCTCGTCTGCAGAGCGACTTCGTCGCGCTCGCGCTGGCTTCGGCCAAAGGAGGACTGGCCGATCATCCCGACCTGCGCTGGAACAACCAGGCTTGCGTCGGCGTCGTGGTCGCCTCCGGCAACTACCCGGACGACGCCGCCATGACGCTCGGCCACCGCATGCGTGGCCTGGCGGAGATGCCACCTGGGGTTCTCATCTTCCACGCCGGCACGCGGTTCGAGCCTGGCAACGGGCTGGTCACCGACGGCGGCCGGGTCGTAACCTCCGTCGCGCTGGCCGACACGGTGGCCGCGGCCAGGGCGGCCGCCCTCTCCGGTGCCCGGCAGGTACGATTCGAGGGAGCTTTCTTCAGATCGGATATCGCTGAGGAGGCCGATGAGGGGTGACGTCGAGAGATTTGGTCATCCAGGCGGCGCACGAGCCGACAACGCAGATGCGCCGCCTGGGGGCCAAACATCCGACGGCAATCCCTCAGCGGCCCCCTCTGGAGGCGGTTTAGTGCAGCCAGTGGTCGGCGTCATCCTCGGCTCGAAATCGGACCTGCCGCTCATGGAGTCCTGCGTCAAAGTGCTCGACGATCTCGGATTGACGCACGAGCTCAAGGTCTGCTCCGCGCACCGCAATCCCAGAGGCGTCATGGAGTGGGCGACGAGCGCGCGCGAACGGGGAATCAAGGTGGTGATCGCCGCGGCCGGCGGCGCGGCGCATCTCCCGGGTGTTGTCGCAGCCTGGACGGATCTGCCTGTGATCGGCGTCCCGGTGCCGACGCAGCACCTGGGCGGCGTCGACTCCCTGTACTCCATCGTCCAGATGCCTGCGGGCGTTCCTGTCGCGACCGTCGCCATCGGCGAGGCTGGGGCCAAGAACGCGGCCTGGCTCGCGGCCCGGATCATCGGTCTGCAGGACGCCGGCGTGGAGCAGCGCCACAGTGACAAGCGCGCCGCGCTGGCGGCCGGATAGTGGCGAAGAAGAAAGCCCGAGTCCGGCTCGTCGACACGACGTTCCGGGATGCGCAGCAATCCCTTCTCGGCGGCTACCTGCGCACCGAGGAGATCGTGCCCATCGCGGCCAAGATGGATTCCATCGGCTTCGCCGCCATGGAGGCATTCGGTGGCGCGACTTTCGAGACGCAGCTCGTCATCCACGAAGACCCGTGGGAATTCCTGCGCAAGCTCAACAAGGCCACGCCGAGCACGCCGATCCAGGCCTTGATCCGCGGCCAGAACCTGGTCTCCAAGCGCAACTTTGCGGATGACGTGGTGGAGCTCTTCATCAAGCACGCGGCGAAGAACGGAGTAGACGTCTTCCGGGTTTTCGATCCGCTAAACGACCTTCGCAACATGGAGGCCTCGATCGCGGCGGCGCTGAAGGCCAAGAAGCGGGTGCAGGGCGCGCTGAGCTACGCCGTTTCGCCTGCGCACAATCTCGAGCTCTGGCGCTCGCTGGCGAAAGGCCTGGTGAACATGGGCTGCCATGAGATCGTGATCAAGGACACGTCGGGATTGCTCAGTCCGCAGGCGACGTGGGAGCTGGTCACCACGCTGAAGCAGGTGGTGAAGGTTCCCATCGACGTGCATTCGCACTGCTCGAGCGGCATGGCGCCCATGGCCTACATGGAGGCGGTCGAAGCCGGCGCTGAGGTGCTCGACGTCGCCATCTCGCCGCTTGCGTGGGGTGCATCGCAACCCGCGGCGGAGAGCGTGGTGGCGGCGCTCGAGGGCGGCGAGTACGACACAGGGCTCGACCTGTCGAAGATGTGGGAGGTCCAGCACGACGTCGAAGAGCTGAAGCGAAGGCATATCGAGCACCTGAGCCCGGTCGCAGACCGCGTCGACGCCAGCATCCTCCGCTACCACATGCCCGGCTTCATGCTCGAGGACATCTATCACCAGCTCGCCGCGCACAACGCGGCGGGCCGGCTCGACGAGGTGCTGGATGAGGCCAACCGCGTGCGGCGCGACCTTGGTTACCCGCCGTTGGTGGCGCCGATCCGGCAGATGATCGCCGCGCAGGCCGTTTACAACGTGATCGGCGGCGACAGGTACGCCACTGTCACGCAGGAGCTCAAGGATTACCTGCAGGGCCTGTACGGCCGGCCGCCCGTGCCCGCGGATCATGAGCTGCGGCGTCTGGTGCTCGGCCGCGAAGAGCCGATCACAATCCGTCCAGCTGACCTCCTTGAACCGCAGGTCGAGGCTGCACGACAGCAGGTCAGGAAGCTTGGTTTCGAAGCGACAGACGACATGGTGTTGATCCACCTGATGTTTCCCCACCTCGCGCCTGCCTACATGCGCGGCCCGCAACCCGAGAAGAAGGACGCCTCAAAGCCCGCCGCGGTCTCTACCGCTCCGCCGGCGGAAGCCGCGCCGCCCGCGCCGGTCGCCGTGTCCGATCCGCCCGCGTCGCCTTCCCAGGCCGCGGAGTTCGACGTCGAGGTCGATGGCGAGGTCTTCAAAGTCCGCGTCTCAGGGGCGGGCTTTGCGGTACTGCCCACCACGGGCGGCGCGTCATCGGGCGCAAAGGACGCCCCGCCCAGGCCGAAAACCGGCGAGGGCACCGTGACCGCCCCGATGCAGGGGCTCATCGTCAAGCTGCCGGTCAGGCCGGGTGACGCGGTCAAGCTGGGTGATGTCGTCGCGGTGCTGGAGGCGATGAAGATGCAGAACGACATCGTGACCACGGTCGCCGGCAAGGTCGGCGAGGTCTACGTCAAGGAAGGCGACGTGGTCTCGCCCAACCAGCCTCTGCTCGCCATCGCGTGAAGAAAAAACTCTTCAGCAAGGTGCTGGTCGCCAACCGGGGCGAGATCGCGATTCGCGTCATGCGCGCGTGCAGCGAGCTCGGGATTGCAACCGTGGCTGTTTACTCCGACGCGGATCGCAGCGCCATCCATGTCCGCTACGCGGACGAGGCACATCACCTCGGCGGCGCCGCGCCGGCGGAGTCCTACCTGCAGCTGGAGCGCATCGTGAAGATGGCCCACGACTGCGGCGCCGACGCGATCCATCCCGGCTATGGATTCCTGGCCGAGAAAGCGGCATTTCCTGATGCGTGCGAGGCGGCCGGCATCAAGTTCATTGGGCCGCCCGCATCCGCGATGCGTGCGCTGAGCTCGAAGCTGGCCGCCCGCAAGCTTGCTTCAGAGCACGGCGTCCCCGTGACGCCTGGGAGCGACGCCGTCGATCCCTCGACAGCGCTCGAAGCAGCCCGCAAGATCGGCTTTCCGGTGATGCTCAAACCGTCTGGCGGCGGTGGCGGCATAGGCATGAAGGTCGTCGAATCGGAAAAAGAGCTGGCCGCTGCAATCGAAGGCACGGCGCAGGCCGCCCGCTCAGCCTTCGGGGATCCGACCGTGTACCTCGAACGGTACGTCCGCAGGCCGAGGCACATCGAGATCCAGGTCATCTGCGACAGCCACGGGAACGCGGTCCACCTGGGCGAACGCGAGTGCTCCATCCAGCGTCGCCACCAGAAGATCATGGAGGAGACTCCGTCCCCTGCTGTTACGGCGGAAATCCGCGCGGCCATGGGCGGCGCCGCGATCCGGGCCGCGACCGCTGCCGGATACGTCAATGCGGGCACCGTGGAGTTCATCTTCAGCGACGGCGAGTTCTACTTCCTCGAGGTGAACGCCCGGCTGCAGGTCGAGCATCCGATCACAGAGGCGGTGACCGGCATCGACCTGGTGAAAGAGCAGATTCGAATCGCGGCCGGTCTCGAGCTGAGCTTCGCCCAGCAGGACATCGAATGGAAAGGACATGCGATCGAGATGCGGATCAATGCAGAAGATCCGCTTCGCAAGTTCATACCCAACCCGAGGCGGATCTCGCGATGGGTTGCGCCGGCGGGGCCTGGCGTACGTGTCGACTCCGGGTTCGGTCCCGGCTCCGATGTGCCGCCGAACTACGACTCGCTCGTCGCCAAGCTGATCGTCCACGGCAGCGATCGGGCGGAGAGCATCGCTCGCGCAAGCCGCGCCCTGCGCGAGTTCGTTGTGGTCGGACCCGCGACGACGATTCCGTACCACCGCTCCATCCTGGACAGTCCCGACTTTCGGGCGGGAAACCTGAGCACGAGATTCATCGAAGAGCATCCGCAGCTGGTCGAGCAGGCGAAGAAGTTCGCCACCGACCAGTCACCCTTTGACTACGGACCTGATCCGCGTCACGTAGCCGCGGCCGCCGCAGCGGTCGCCACGATGGTGCGCCGATAGCTCCGCTCAGGCATCCCGACGGCGGCCGGCCTTTCGAGGTCGCCACCACGGTGGTGCGCGGTCGGTCGGGCCATTTCGAGCTGCGGGAAGACGTGATCCGATTCCCCGACGGCGCCGAAGCCGTTTACACCGTGGTCGCCAGCCCCGACTCGTCGTTCGTCGTGCCGTACTTCGCCGGCGGTGACACGATGCTCGTCCGGCAGTGGAGGCACGCATGGGAGACATCGTCCTGGGAGGTTCCGGCGGGGACATTCGACGAGCGCGAAGAGGCGCTCGCCTGCGCGCGTCGCGAGCTCGCAGAGGAGACGGGCCTTGTCGCAGCGCGGTACACCTCGCTGGGGGTCGTCCATGGGGCCTCGTTCCTCACCGGCCGCGCGCACCTGTTCCTGGCCGAAGGGCTAACCGAGTCAAAGCGCAGTCCCGAAACCTATGAGCAGGACATGGAGGTGCTTCGGCTTCCATTCGGCGAAGCGCTGCACGCGGCGCTTGAGGGTCAGATCGTGCACTCGGGCTCGGTGACCGCGCTGAGCCGCGCGGCTCGCGCCCTCAAGCTGCTCTAGCTGGAGGCGCCGGCCGAAGCCGACGGCCTGGGGGTCGGAAGCAGGGTGACGTTCTCCTTGCGGTTGGCGTGCTTCTTGGGTGAAGGTCCGAACACATTGAGGTCGTACTCCGTGGCGACGTTGTGGCCGAGAACGTCCCGAACCGTGGTCAGGACGACCAGCCTGTACTGGGTGCCGGCGGTCAGGTTGAGCCCGCTCAGGGTGACGGTGCGGGTCGCGTAGGAGGCGGTCGCGTCCACCTGGTTTCCCTTGGAGTCGAGAAGGAGCACTCCGCCGGTGACCGTCGCCGGGTCGAGGTCGCTGTCGAACGTGATCTTGATCGTGTCCGCGGCCACATCGACGCTGACCACCTCCGCGCTCTTGCCGAGGTCGCGTCGTCCGGTCGCGGAGGCCTGGTCGATCAGGAGCTGCTTGCTGCCAGCATCACGGACGAGGGTCAGGGTCTCCTCGTAGTCGCTCACGTCGAGCTTGCCGTGCGTGAGCAC
>VBII01000081.1 GCA_005887735.1 Chloroflexota bacterium | reverse complement strand
GACGGCGTCGTATTCGCGGGCAATACGTATCAGAAGATCGGCCAGCTGGGGCCCAACGCCACGGCCTCCTTCAGCCTTCAGCCTTCAACGAGCACGAGCTTCAACGGACAGCCCGTCTTCATGCTGGTGTATCCGAACAACATGAGCTGCTGCGGGGCACCGCCCAACCAGTCCTCAGACGCGGAGCGCCAGGCGGAGACCAGGACCGCGGTCCTCTCGACGCTGACGATCAACAACTTCACCGGCCTCCCGGTTTCGGTATCGCCGATGGTGGTGCTGTGGACCAAGCAACCCTTTCAGCAGATCACGGTCAACGGCGGCCATCCCCGGACCTACGTGGAGAGCGCCATCGTGCTGAACCTGCCGGTGACTCAGATCAGCGCAGGCGCAATGCCGGCAATACTCATTCACGCCGGTGCTGGCGCAGGGCGCGCACCTGACCAACGTCACGATCTCGAACAACAATCCCTATGGGGCCAAGTTCGCGGGCACCAACGGCGGCGGCGCGGTGAAGGGGCAGGCGTGGGATTGGGCTGCGTCGAGCTGGATCGCGGTCAGCTATCAGGACACCGGGACGACCTCGATTCCCGACTCCGCCGTCAACCCGGCAACCGGCGAGGTGAGGGTGAAGCTCAGCTCAGACGGCCAGTTCGCTTCGGGGTTCTTTTCGATCTCCGGGAACGTCAAATGATCGCGGTCGAAGACCTGACCAAGATCTACGGCAATCGTGCCGCGCTGGATCGGGTGTCCTTCGAGGTGCCGGAGCGCGAGATCTTTGGGTTCGTCGGGCCCAACGGCGCCGGCAAGACGACCACGCTTCGCATTCTGGCCGCGCTTCTCGAGCCGACCGCGGGCCGGGCGTTCATCGACGGATCGGACGTCACCAGGGATCGCGAGAAGGTGCACACCCGGATCGGATACATGCCGGACTTCTTCGGCGTCTACGACCAGCTCACCGTGGGGGAATACCTGGACTTCTACGCGGCGTGCTACCGCCAGCCGAAACAGCGGCGCCGCAAGATCGTGGACGACCTGCTCGCCCTGGTGGGGATGACCGAACGAAAGAACCAGCAGGTTGACAGCTTGTCACGAGGACTGAAGCAGCGCGTTTGTCTGGCGCGCGCGCTGGTCCACGATCCTGCTGTCCTGCTGCTGGACGAGCCCGCCTCCGGCCTCGACCCGCGCGCGCGGGTGGAGCTGCGCGAGATCCTGCGCGAGCTCCAGGGCATGGGCAAGACGATCATCATCTCCAGCCACATCCTTCCCGAGCTGACCGAGCTGTGCTCCATGATCGGCATCATCGACCACGGCCGCATGCGAGCCACGGGACCGGTTCATGAGGTGATCGCGCGGTTGTCGAGCGGCCGCCGGCTGCACATCAGAGTGCTGGACGAAAAGGACGCGGCGCTCGAGATCCTCGCCCCGCTGCCCGCCATCCGGCATGTCGAAGCGGTCAACGGCACCATCGAGGCCGAATACGACGGAGATGAGCGGACGGCATCGGACATCCTGTTGGCGTTGACCCAGGCCGGGATCAGGGTGTCAAGCTTCGCCCCCGTCGATGGGGGCCTCGAAGATGCCTTCATGAAAGCCACGTCGGAGGAGGTCGGATGAACGTCGCGACTCGCGCGCTCTGGAACCCGATCGTGGCGAAGGAATACAGGACGCGCATGCGCACGTGGCGATCACCGCTGGCGATCACGATCTACATTGTCCTGCTCGGCGGAATCGGCTGGGCCGTGTTTGCAGCATTGACCGTGAGCGCGACCGGGTTCGGTCAGGGTCCGGGCAGTCTCGGCCAGATGCTGTTCACATTCTTGATCCTCTTCCAGGTCGCTCTTCTCGCGTTCATCACACCGGCGCTGACCGCCGGCGCGATCAGCGGAGAGCGCGAGCGGCAAACCCTCGACCTTCTCTTCGTCACGCCCATCGCCCCGTTTTCGATCATCTGGGGCAAGCTCCTCGCCTCGATGTCGTTCATCGCCTTGCTGCTGATGATCTCGGTGCCGATCTTCAGCCTGGTATTTCTCTTCGGTGGGATCGAGCTCGACCAGGTCATATCGGCATTCCTCGTCACGGCCGTGACCGCGATGACGCTCGGCTTCATCGGCGTCGCCTTCTCCACCGTCCTGCGGCGCACTCTCGCCGCGACCGTGGCCTCTTATGGCGCGGCATTCGTGCTCCTGGCCGGAACCCTGCTCTGGGGGACCCTGTTTCCGACCGAGGTCGACGCCAGCGTCACGACGCAGTCCGCCCCGCCTGCGATCACGTTGATCAGCCCGGTCATTCCCCTCCTCACCATCGCCACCAACCTTCCGGTGACCGGCTACGGCGTCCGTTACAAGAACGTGAACAATTCAGGTCCGGCCATCCTCAACTCGAGTGGCGGTGGACAGCAGTACTGCATGGCAAGCCCCAACGGCGGTGTCATGTGTCAGTCGACCACTTCCACCACACCGGGGTTCTTCCAGACCAATTCGGTCACGGCGATACCGAGCGGGCTCTTCAAGGGATGGCAGTACTGGCAGGCGAACGTCGTTATGCAGCTCATGATCAGCCTGGCGGCGCTGCTCTTCAGCGCGCTCATGCTGCCCCCCGTCCGCAGGTTCCATCTCCGCCGGCGGCGTGCGCCGGCGCCGCAGGCAGAATGAGCTCGCTGGAAGCTGTAGTCCGGGAGCTGCGCTGGTCGGCGGCGCGGTCCAGCGCCGTCCGCTACCTGCTCCATGCCCTGCTGTTCGGTTTCGGTTGGGTCTTCGTGGTCGTCGTCGCATCCAGGCTGGTGCCGATCGAGCAGGTGTGGCGCATCGCGGCCTACGGCGTTCCGGTGGCATTTCTCGCTGTCGCCGTGGTGTGGGCGGCGGCGCGACCGCGACCGTTGCGCCTCATGCGCACGGCCGACCTTCGCCTGGGGCTCAAGGAGCGGCTCTCGACCGCCTGGGAGCGCCGCCTCGCGGCGGGCCCTCTCGACGCAGCGCTTCGCCATGACGCGCTGGAGCACGCGGCCCGGGTCAAGCTCTCGGCCGCCTATCCGTTTGGGATGAGGCGCGGAGAGGCCCTGCTGGCCGCCGCCCTTGCGGTCGCCGCCATCGGCCTCGTCCTCCTCCCCAACCCGATGGACCAGGTGCTGGCCCAACGGCGCGCCGACCACTCCGCTCAGGCCCACGCCGCCGGCACCATAGCGGCCGCCCAGAAGAAGCTCGCAGCCGCCTCGAGCCCCGCGCCCGTCGATCCGCAGGTGCAGAAGATCCTCCAGGACACGCAGGCCAAGGTGGCCGCCGCACCAGACCCGCGTGCCGCGTTGCAGAACATCACACCGGCCGAGCAGCAATTGCTCCAGCTGTCCGACCCACAAACGCCGGCGCGGGTGAGCAGCGCGCAGAACCTGGCCAACAGCCTCGCGTCGACCACCTCGGGGAGCGCCGCAGGCCAGGCCATCAACTCGAGCCCGGCCAAGGGCGCGCAGGCGGTGCGCGTGCTTGCCTCGCAGGTGCAGAGCCTGTCCCCACAGCAAAAGGCGGAGCTTGCCGAGGCGCTGGCCCAGGCGGCACAGCAGTCGCAGGACCCTGCCATGGCCGCGTCCCTGCACCAGGCGTCGTCGGCTCTTGCCGCCGGGGATGCAGCCATGGCCGCGGCCGCGCTCAACCAGGTTGCGTCCCAGCTCGACTCCCTCCAGCAACAGGAGAACAACGACCAGGAGATCGCGGCCGCGATCAACGGCCTGGAGGCGGCGCGCCAGCAACTGGCCGCCCAGGCTGACCGGGACGCGGGCAACGCATCGGCGTCCGCCTCGCCCGGCTCAGCCTCGGGCTCCGGCAGCGCCCAGGGGAGCGGAAATGGAAACGGAAATGGCAGTGGCAACGGCAACGGCAACGCCAACAGTGGCAGCGGCAATGGCGGCAGCGGCAGCGGGGGCAGCGGCGGCGGCGGGAGTGGCGGGACCGGTGGCCAGGGCAACAGCGGTTCAGGCGCGGGCCAGGGCTCAGGCGCTCAGAGCACCGAGCGCGTCTACGTGCCGGCGCCCGCCTCTTCGGGGCAACCCGACACGGAACCGCCACCTCTCGGGCCGGGGCAGGATGTGCCCCTCACCCCTTACAGCCAGGTCATCCAGGCCTACCAGCAAGCTGCCCTCGACGCGGCCGACCAGAGCCTCATCCCCGGCAGCGAGCAGGACCTGATCCGGGCCTACTTCTCGAGCCTGGGCGAACCGAGGGCGGGGCAGTGATCGCAGAAGAGCCGCGTCTCGACGCGGCGCAGGTGACGGATCTGGCCCACGCACTCGAGACCGAGCTTGCGCGGCTGATCGTCGGCCAGAGGGAGCTCGTTCGCGACACCGTGATCAGCCTGATCGCGGGCGGGCACCTGCTGCTCGAAGGCGTTCCCGGACTGGGCAAGACCGTTTTGGTCCGCTCGCTCGGCCAGGCGTTGACGCTGAGCTTTGCCCGCATCCAGTTCACGCCGGACCTCATGCCCGCGGACATCGTCGGCACCAACGTGATCCGCGAGGAGAAGGGCCGGCGCGAGTTCCAGTACCAGGCGGGTCCGCTCTTCGCGAACCTGGTGCTTGCGGACGAGATCAACCGCGCGACTCCGAAAACGCAGAGCGCCCTCCTCGAGGCGATGCAGGAGAGGACGGTGACCGTGGGCACCGAAACCCGCACCCTTCCCAGGCCGTTCTTCGTCCTTGCGACGCAGAACCCGATCGAGCTCGAAGGCACCTATCCGCTGCCAGAGGCACAGCTCGACCGGTTCTTCTTCAAGGCGCTGGTGCCGTTCCCGAGCGAGGAAGAGCTGCTCGAGATAGCGCGCCGCACGACCGGCAACGCGCTGCCTCAGCTCAAGCCCGTAGCCGATGCTGAGACGATTCTCTCCGCGCAGCAGGTGGCCCGCGAAGTGCCGATCGCAGAGCACGTCCTCGCCTACGCGGGCAAGCTGATCGCCGCCACGCATCCCGATCGGACCGAGGTGGACAACGTCAAGCGATATGTCCGCTTCGGCGCCAGTCCACGCGGCCTTCAGACGCTGGTCCTCGCGGGCAAGGTGCGCGCGTTGCTCGATGGACGTTTCAACGTCGCGTTCGAAGACCTCGTGGCGGTCGCTCACCCTGCGCTGCGCCACCGCATCTTCCTGCAGTTCGAGGCTGAGGCCGATGACATTTAGGCCGACCAGCTGATCGACGAGATCGTCGAGAAGACCGACAAAGCAAAAGCTGCGGGCTAGCCTTGGCTGCCAGCAGCCTGCTCGAGCCCGCCGTCCTACGCCGGCTCGAAGGCCTCGCCGTGCTGGTGCGGCGCGCGGTCAAGGGTCAGATGGGAGGCGAGCGAAGATCGATGAGTCGCGGGCGATCGCCGGAGTTCGCCGACTTTCGCAATTACACGCCTGGCGACGACTACCGCCTGATCGACTGGAACGCCTACGCTCGGCTAGACCGCTTCATGCTGCGGCTGTTCGTCGCCGAGGAAGAGCTTCCGCTCAGCCTCTTCGTCGACCTGAGCGGGTCTATGGACTGGGGCCGTCCCAACAAGGCCGTCACCGCGAAGCGGCTCGCGGGGGCGATCGCATATGTCGCGCTGGCATCGCTCGACCGCGTGAGGTTGACCGTGTTTGCCGATGGGCCTACGTCAGGCGGCGCGCCCACACGCGGGCGCCATTCGGCGCAGGGCCTGTTCGCGCGGATCCAGTCTTTTCCAATCGGCGGACCAACCGATTACGCGCGGCTGGTGTTGCCGATCAGCCGGCAGCGCCCCGGCATGACGGTTCTCATCACCGACGGTCTCGGCCCCTCACCGATCGAACCCGCCATCACCGCGCTCCAGCTCGCGCGACAAGAAGGCGCGGTGCTGCAGCTGCTCGCGCCGCAGGAGATCGCGCCGGACTGGACTGGTGATGCTCGATTGAAAGATGCCGAGACGGGCATCGAGCGCGAGTTCACGGCGACGCCCGCAACCCAGGCCGCCTACCGCACCGCACTCGCGCGCAGGACCGACGACATCGAAAAGTTGAGCCGGCGGCGAGGGTTGCGCTTCGTGCGGCTGACGACGGATCAGCCGATCCATGACATGGTGCAGCGCACTCTCCGCCGGGTCGGCCTGCTCGGATGACCTTCCTCGCGCCGGCTGCGGCGGCGCTGGCGATCACCATCCCGGCCATCGTCGCCCTGTACTTTCTGCGCATTCGCCGGCCGACGCGAATCGTGTCGGCGCTGCACCTCTGGCCGGACGAGATCCGCGACCGTCAGGCCAACGTGCCGTGGCAGCGGCTTCGCTTCAGCTGGTTGTTGCTGCTGCAGCTCCTGGTGGCCGCGTTTCTCGTCGCGGCCGCGATCCAGCCCGCCCTGCCGGCCCGCGCAAGCCTGGCGTCCCACACCATCGTGCTGCTCGACGCATCGGCTTCGATGCAGGCAAAGGACGTGCAGCCCTCCCGCCTCGATGAGGCCAAACGTCAGATCGGAACCATGATCGACCAACTCGGCCCGCAAGACCGGATGACGTTGATCGCGGTCCTATCCACGCCGCGCATCGCTGCATCTATCTCCGGCGATCACGGTGCGATGCATCGGGCGGTGGACGGGGTCGCCGCGAGCAACGGGCAGGCCAACCTCTCTGCAGCCCTGCTGCTTGCCGCCGGCATCGTGCGCGCGGGCGAAGACGCGCGCGCGTACCTCTTCAGCGATGGGATCATCCAACCGCTGCAGGCGTCGCTGACCAGCGGACTTCCATTCCCGATCGAATACGACCGCATCGGTGTTTCGGGAGAGAACGTCGGGCTCACGTCGCTTGTGGTGAGGACGAGCGCGCAGTCGCGCGCGGCGTACCTGCGCGTCCACAACTTCGGTCAGCAAGCCCGCTCCGTCAGCGTGGAATGGCGCTCCGATGCAGGTTTGATCGACGTCCGCCCGGTGGCCCTTGCGGGCGGCCAGGCACAGGATCTTGTACTCGCCGTGCCGGACAACGCCACGATCGTGACGGCGCGCCTCGGCGCGAAGGACAACTTCGCGCTCGATGACAGCGTGACGGCGATCGCACGCACGCCGCGCGCGTTTCACGTGTTGCTTGTCACCGCCGGCAATGTGTTCCTCGAGCAAGCCTTGCGGCTGCGCACCGACTTCCAGGTCGACGTGGTGGCGCCGACCGGGTATCGCGGCGCCGGCGCGTACGCGATGACGGTCTTCGATCGCTTCTCACCGCCCGCGCTGCCGGACGGCCCGTTCATCATGGTCGATCCGCCGGCCGGCAGTCCGCTGTCGGGCGCTGCGCCAGTCGGCATCGGCCGGGTCCGCGCCTCCGACGCCGGCGACCCGCTGCTGACCAACGTCTCGCTCCAGGACGTGCACGTCGCACGCAGCGAAGACCTGACCGCGTCGACCTTCGGACGCGCCCTCATCACGAGCGTGCAGACGCCGCTCGTGCTGGTGCGTGACGACCCGTTCCGCCAGGCGCTGTTCGGATTCGACCTCCACGAATCGGACTTTCCGCTTCGGCTCGGTTTTCCGGTCCTGATGCAGAACCTGAGCGAGTGGATGCTGCCCCCGTCGGTGCCGAGCAGCAGCTTCCATCCCGACGAGCAGGTGACCATCGTGCCCGAGACGGGGGCCGCCTCAGTGGCGGTGGTGCGGCCTGACAGCAGCCGCCGGCCCATCACCACCGGCTCGATCGCGACCTTCGCCGACACCGACCGGGTCGGCATCTACACGGTGGAGCAGACCGTCGCGGGAAAGGTCGATCGGTCGTGGTTTGCAGTCAACCTCTTCTCGGATCCGACCTCGCAGCTCACGCCGGTCGACCACCTGACGCTGCCGCCGGCCAAGACCACGGCCGCGGTCGAGACCGGACACCAGGGCTTCCTCGCCATATGGCCATTGATCGCGCTGCTCGGGCTTGGGCTCGTGCTGGCGGAGTGGCTGGCGTTCCACCGTGGGCTTTGACCTGACCCGCCCGCTCCTTCTTGGAGCAGGCGCGGCGGCCCTCCTGATCGTGTTTTTCACATGGTGGCGCCTGGCGCCTCCGCTGCCCCCGGCCAGGGCCCGGATCTCCCTCGGCCTTCGAGTCTTGATCGTGCTGCTGCTCACAGGCGCGCTGGCTGGCTTCGAGTTTCAGACCTCGCCACCGGAGCAGTCTTTGATGGTCCTGGCGGACCTTTCGGCGAGCACGCAGAGCGCGGTCGACAAGGAGGGTGCGACCGTGCAGCGCATCCTCGGCGAGCGCCAGGGTTCCGACCGGGCGGGAGTCATCAGCTTCGGGCGCGACCCGCAGGTCGAGATCAGCGTGAGCACCAACCCTCAATTCGCCGAGTTCCAGAGCCGCCCGAATCCGAACTACACCGACCTCGCGGCGGCGATGCAGCTCGCCGGGTCGATTCTCCCCGCCGACTCGCGGCGTCACATCGTCATCGTCAGCGACGGGCGCGCGAATCTCGGCGACGCCATCGCGGAGGCGCGCCTGCTGCACGCTGAAGGCGTTCGCGTGGATGCGGTGGCGCTGTCTGTGCCCGTGGGCGCCGAAGCGTACGTCGACCGCCTTGGCATGCCCAGCACGATGAACGAAGGCCAGCAGGCAAGCGCGCAGGCGGTGATCGTCAGCAACGCGGCCACCAGCGCAACGGTGCGCTGGTACCTGGACCGGACCCTCCTGACGACCAGCCAGGTTGACCTGGCGAATGGTGAGACCACTTTGATCCAGGTCGTCAAGCCGGCGGGCGCCGGGTTTCACACGGTGCAGGTCACGATCGATCCGGTGCTCGACACCTACGCCGAGAACAACGTCGGCGAGGCGTTGGTCCAGGTCCTGGGGCCGCCGCGGGTGCTGCTCGTGGAGCAAGCCGCCGGCGATGCGCCCGCCTTCGAAGCGGCGCTTGCTTCGACCGGCATCCTTTCGACCACGATCTCGCCCGGACAGCTGCCACGGTCAGCCGCCGACCTTGCCGCCTACCAGTCGGTGGTGCTCGTGAACATCCCAGCGGCAAGCCTGGGCGCCGATGGAATGGCACTCCTGCAAACCGCGACCCGCGACCTCGGCACCGGCCTCGTCGTGATCGGTGGCTCGGACGCCTATGGCCCCGGCGGCTACGCCGGGACCGCGCTCGAGGCCACGCTTCCGGTTCAGATCGAGCTGCCGCAGAACATGCAGAAGCCACCGGTCGCCGTGATGCTGGTGCTCGAAACCACCGAATCCACCGAGGGTGACCAGGTGCTGCGCGGCGCCGCGAATGCGGTGATCGACCAGCTGACTCCGCGCGACTTCGTCGGCGTGACGAACGGCCAGGGCGGCAACGTGGTGGTGCCCCTGACCCAGCTGACCGACAAGGCCAAGGTGAAGGCGACCATCGCCTCGATGTCGCTGGGGGACCCGTTCAGCTACGGCCCGGACCTGAACGCAGCGGCACAGCAGCTCGTCAAGAGCAAGGCAGGCCTGAAGCACATCATCCTGCTCGGTGACGGCGACGCCACCGGCGACAACTACGGCCCGATCGTGACGGCGATCCATGACAAGGGCATCACGGTCTCGACCGTATCCGCTGGCTCCTTCGGAACCGATCCGGGACACATGCAGCAGATCGCCGCGTGGGGGCACGGTCGCTTCTACCAGAGCACCAGCGTTCGCGACGTGCCCCAGATCTTCCTGAAGGAGACCAACGAAGCGCTCAAGCCCTGGGTCGTCGAGGGCACGATCGCTCCGCATCTTGCGTCGCTGCTCGAGGCGCTGCCCGGAGTTCCAGTGAAAACAATGCCGGCGCTCACCGGGTACGTGGCCACGACGCCGCGCGCGGCGGCCGACGTGATCCTGCAGAGCCCGCAGAACGACCCGCTGCTGGCGACCTGGGAGTACGGCCTGGGCCGGGTGATGGCCTGGACGAGCGACTCGCAGGGCCGGTGGACGGCCGACCTTCTGCGCTGGCCGAGCGCAAACCGGTTCTTCTGCGACGTCGTTCGCTACACGCTGCCCCAGGCGGGTGATCCCGCGCTGCAGATGGAGTCCCAGGTGCAGGGTGACCACACCCACCTGCTGGTGACCGCGCCCAATTTCTCGGGTGCGGGCGTCACGGTGAGCGCCGTCGCGCCGGACCTCTCGTCGAGCCAGCTGACGCTGGGATCGACCGGTCCTGGCCGGTTCGAGGGCGACTTGCCGACCGACCAGGTCGGGAGCTACCTGGTTCACGTGATGCAATCCGTGGGCGGCGAGGTGAAACACGCCAACACGTTCGGCATCGTGGTTCCTTACTCGCCGGAATACCGGGATCTGGGCACCGACCTGAACAGCCTTCGCGCCATCGCGCGCGCCGGCGGCGGCACGCTGCTCACCGACGTGGCGCAGGCCTACCAGCTTCCTGTTCCTGCCGCGCAGGGCGTGCAGCCGCTGGACGAGCTGCTGCTGGTGCTCGCGATCATCCTCTTCCCCATCGACGTGGCTTTGCGCCGCCTGATCCTGCGGGTCGAGGACGTGCCGGCGTGGAAGCAAGCCTTCACACGCAAGCCTGCCCGCGCGATCGCGGCCGAGGCGACTGTGACGCGGCTCAGAGAGCGCGTTGCGGGCGTCCGTTCAGCACGCGCAGCGAAGTCGGCGCCCGCGAAACAGAAAGCTCCGCTCGAAAAAACACCTCAAGAAACCATCGAAGACCTGAGGGCGCGAAGGGGTCGCTAGGCCGGCGCCTGATTCGCCTCCATCTTGCGCATGAACTGCATCGCCTGACGTACTGAAGGGACTGAAAGCACATTTTTGGTCGCGAACTGCTTGGCGTTGTCCCAATCCTTGGCCCGGATCCGGGCCGCCGCAGCCTCCCGGTCGTAATCGGTCTTTTGCATCTTCACGCCGGCGCCGAGCAAGCCCCAGTAGGCGCCCGGCTCGCCGTACGGCATACCCACGCTGCCCGGGTTGACGATGCGGACGCCATCCACCACGCGGTCGAACTGCATGTGCGTGTGCCCGCAGACGATGACGTCCACATCCGCACCGGCGATCAGCGCACGCACACGCTCCATCGGGGTCTCCACCGTCATCACATCGGTGTCGTTCCGCGGTGTGGCGTGGCAGAACAGAACTCGACCAAGGCCATCGATCTCATCGATGCGGACTGTGCTCTCGAATGAAGCCAGGAAGTCGCGCTGCTCGCGTGTGATCTGGCTCGCGCACCAATCCGCAAATGGGCCTGGCATCTCGGATGGCGCCTTGCCGTCGTACTCTTCGATCAGACCGCGGTCGGCGTTGCCACGGACGAAGCGGGCGCGGTCGAGCTTCATCAACAGGTCGATGGTTTCGGCGGGCATCGGTCCCGACGCGACGTCACCGCACACCACGACCACATCAGGATCTTCACGCTTGAGCTCGCCGAGCACGGCCTCCAGCGCGGGGAGGTTGCCGTGGATGTCGGAGATCGCCGCGACCCGCACGGGGCTAGGCCGGCTTGTCCTGGATCCGCCGCGCCCGCGCCTCGGCCGAGTCGTGGTCGGGATATGGACCATCCAACCTGACGCCGTCGGCGTGGCCGCTCTCATCGAGCTCCGCGCTGACCACGTACCAGCGCTTGCCCAGGTGAAGCACGCCATGGTGCCGCTCGGCGGTCCAGCTCTTCGGCGTGATGCCCACCCGATCACCTTCGGACACTCTGGTCAGTCTACGTGGGTACGTCTGTTCACGAACGCGCCGACCCAGGCCAACCCGCCGAATACGATCGCGAGCACCAACCCCAGTATCAGGAGCGGCGCGCTGAAGCCGAACCTCATCGAGCTCACGAGCACGACGGCCCCGCCGATCAGAACCCCGAGGGCAAGGCCCAACAGCCACGGTCTCGGCATACCGGTAGAACGCACAGCCGGCCATCCACACGTCTGATGATCTCGTGCGGCTCAAATCCAACTTGAAGCGCACGTCCGGCGCCAGGGAGGCGAATTCGGGGTGCGCGCTAGCCTTTTCGCATCGTGAATGAGGCCCCCATCGGGATCTTCGACTCCGGCGTCGGGGGCCTGTCGGTGCTGCGCGAGATTCGCGCGGCCTTGCCCGCGGAGTCGATCGATTACGTGGCTGATTCCGCGAATGCGCCCTGGGGCGACAAGCCCCCGGGGTTCGTCCGCGATCGTGGCCTCGCGATCTCCCGGTTCCTTGTCTCCCAGGGGGTCAAGGCGATCGTCATAGGTTCCAACACCGGTACCGCTGGGTCGGCCGAAGCTCTCCGGAGCGCGTTGTCGATCCCCGTGGTCGGCATCGAGCCGGGTATCAAACCGGCGGTGATGGCGACCAGGACCGGCATTGTCGGCGCGATCGTTCCAGCAGCCGTGAGCGAATCGGACCGGCTCGCCTCGCTGCTCGACAGGTTTGGCGGCGACGTGAAGGTGATCATCCAACCGGTGCCGGGACTGGTCGAGCACATCGAGGAAGCCGACCTGGACGGACCAGAGCTGCGGCGGATGGTCGAAGGCTACATCCGGCCCATGCTCGACGCCGGGGCGGACGCCATCGTCCTGGGCTCGACGCACTACGTGTTCCTCAAACCGGTCATCACCGAGATCGCGGGAGCGGATGTCGCGCTGATCGAGACCGGCGCCGCGGTGGCCCGCCAGCTGACGCGCATCCTCGACGAGCGGGGAATCAGGGCAGCCCGGGGCGATGGGGGGAGGGAGCGCTTCTGGACCAGCGGCGACCCGAGGCAAGCTTCTCGTGTCATCTCTTCCCTGCTCGGCCGGAACGTCAAAGTGGCGAAGCTGCCTGCACGGTAACTTTTGAGGCGACGTCATAGATGGGGACGTAGCGAAACCTCACCAAACTCGAGCTCGCACTCGCGCTCCAGGATCTGCGCGATTCGCGTCGCTTGCGCTTCGATCGAGGAACGCTGCCTGCGGTTCAGCGGCTGGTGGGCGTCGACGCGCACGAGGAGCCGCTTCCCTTTCGGCCTCCGCTCCCACACGCCGGCGACGCGGCCGCCGCGAAGCAGCACCGCCAGGGGTGCCGCGGTTCCGGGCAAGAGTGCGTGGATGGCCGACCCTCGCTCGATCAGCTGGCCGCGGGGATGCGACCCGACGACGAAGACGTCGAAATGCGGGAGAAGGTGCACCGCCTCCGCCGCGGCTTCCGCCGCCGCGTCCGCATCCGAGGCGAGGACCCATCGCCTGTCGCCCTCGATGTCTACCTCCGCGAGCTCATCGGATATCGCGGCGAACAGCTGCCTGGTGAGTGAAGGCGCGAGGGCGAACCAACGTGAGAATTCAGCCGGGGTGGATGGTCCGTACGCGTGCAAGAATCGGCGCAGGGCAAACTTCCCGCCGTCGAGCGGATCGACCTCTCGCCAGGCTGACCAGTCGGCCAAGCGCACAAACGTGCTGCGCCCGCCGTGGCCCGGCCCATAGCAGACGATGCCGAGCGCGGCGGCCCAGCCCAGCGCCATAGGCCAGTTCTTGTAGCCGCCCATCCACCCCTGGTTGGTCGTCACCGCCCATCCGCCCACCCGCGCCTCGAGCTCGCGCTCGAGGTCCGGCCGCGCGATGGGATCCCGCCCGACGATGCCCGCGATGGCCCGGACCACCTCAGCTAGAGCCGCAGGCTTGATCCCCGCTCTCTCCAAGCGGGCGGCTTCGGCGGGAAAGCGCAGCCGGTTCGCCGCCATCCACAGAGGGACCTCGTCGGCAGGAAGCAGGTGAAGCGTCCCGCGCACGCCCACCGTCTTCACGAGCGATCGCCGCTCCCACAGCGCATCTCTGATGGTCTGGCGCGTCACATCACGGAGACGCAGACCCAGCATCAGCTCCGCGCTTGCGCCAACCTGCGCGTGCACGCCACAGATGTCGGATGTGACACGCGTCAGGTCACCGGCCGCCGCTGGATGAAGTAGGTGATGTCGCGACAAACGCCTGCCGATCGCCTGTGGCCAGCTCAGCTCCAACTTGCAAAAACCTTACGCGGGCCACAGGAAATTCTTAGCCGCCGCCCGCAGCGTGAGTTGTCGTGCGCACGGCTTCCCGCATCCTCGTTGTCGCAGGAGTGTTGTTCATCGCCCTCGCGCCGGCCGGCAGCGATGTGCGGGCGTCGACGTCGGCCGTGACGCTGGGCAATCCACCCGCGGCGACCCTCGCCGTCACCGGCGCGCGACGGTTGGTGCTGGCGGTCAACATCCTGGTGACGCGAAGCCCGATGACGCTCACCGCGGCAGTGGAGCAGCTCGCCCAGGACAGTGGAGGAACGGTGGGAGTCGCGTTGATCGAGCTCGGTGGAACGACGGCGCTGGTCTGGTCTTACAACGGCAGCGAGGTGTTCACCGCCGCGAGCACATACAAGCTGGCGGCGCTGATGATGGAGGCGCAGAACATCGCGGCCGGCAAGACGAGCCCTGACGGTCTCGTGTGCTACGAGGATGCCGATTACGAGGCAGGCTGGTTCGACGACTACGCAGATGGCGCGTGCTTCACGCGCACCCAGCTGGCCGAACGAGCGGGTCTCTACTCCGACAACACCGCCGGCCACATGCTCGTTCGGGATCTCGGCGGCGCTGACGCTCTCAACTCATGGGCCGCATCGGTGGGCGCCACGGAATCGGTGTTCTTCACCGCCAACACCACATCGGCAACCGACCTCGCGTTGCTGTGGGCTGCGGAGGCGAAGGGCGCGTTGGGCGGTGCGGCCGCGCAGGCGTGGCTTTACCCGATGATCACCGGCACCGCGACCGAGGCTGGAATCCCCTCGGGCGTGAGCGCTCGGAGCGTGGTCGTGCACAAGACGGGGACGATCGACCAGGTCGAGAACGACGCGGCGCTTGTGATCTCCGGACCGAACGGAGCCTACGTGCTGACGGTCATGACGGACGGGATCGGAGGCACTGCGGGCTGGCAGCTGATCGCAGACGTTTCCTCGAAAGTGTGGACCTTCGAGGCGGCGCGCTCCTGAGCCCTACTCCAAAGCTCAGCTGCCGACCCTGAGCACCAATCCCAGCCCGTAGGTGATCCCTCCGACGATCACTCCGGCCAGCGTCATCTCGAGTCCGGCCGACCACCAGGTCCGCAATGTGAAGAGCGCCTTGGAGGCGCCGACCAGGAAGTGTGCGAGCAGCGAAACGACCGCGGCAGTGATCACGCCGGTCCCGCCGCGAAGCCAGAAGAACGGCATCACCGGCACCATTGCCCCGACAAAGGTGCTGATCCCCGCGGCAATGGCCGCCTGGACCAGCTTGAGCAGCGCGGTCGGGTTTTGCGCCAACTGGTCGGCCAGACGGTCGGCGGTCTCCTTGTCGAGCCCCTTGAGCTGGTAGAAGAGGGAAACCTCCTCCTTCTCCTCGTCGGGGTGTTCGACGATCTCCTGCCGCTCCCGTTCCACGTTTGCGTCCGCGACCTCGCCTTCGGAGCGCTCGGCGAGATATGCGCCGGTGGCCATCGAGAGTCCCGAGGCGATGGCTCCAAAGAGGCCCGCCGTCAGCACGAAGCTGGATCCTCCGGTCGCGCCCGATACCCCCGCGACGATGCCGAACACGGCGGCGAGCCCGTCGTTGGCGCCATAGATCGCGCCTGAGATCCAGCCCGCACCTGTGCGGTGCCACGATTCCCGGCCCAGGATTCGGTTGAGCCGGCTCTGCACGCTCGACGGCGCCGGGTCGGTCGCACGATGCGCGACCTCCATCGACTCGAGGGAGCGCGAGTGTCCCTGCTCCTCAATGCGGATCTGCTCGAGCACGGAGTCGGTGTCCGGATCTCCAGTCGTCCGCTTGTAGCGGTCGGTGATCTCAAGCTCCTCCGCGGCCTCCATCCTCTGGATCACCATCTCGACCGGAGCCAGCCGCGCCTGCAACCGCTGCAGCGGCGACAGCTTTACAGACGATGGATCGGGCACCCGCTGGCCGAGCTCCCGCAGTCGCTTTTCGATCCGCTCGCGATGCGAGGCTTCAGCGTCGGCGATGGCGCGGATGATCTCGGCCCGGCGCGAGTCGCCCATCCGGTTGGCGAGGATGGTGTACATCGCCCGCGCCTCCACCTCGCCGTGCCAAGCCTGGAGCAGGCGGGCGACGGCGTCGGGGGATTCCGTTTGTGGGGCCACTGAGATCAGGCTAAGGCAAGGAGGATCGGGGCTAGCGTGTGTCGGCGGCGATCTGCTCGACGTCAGGCTCGCCCACGACGACGCGCACGCGCTGCACGGCGTTGTTCTGCACGCCCTCGAGGTTCCAGCTTTGCTCCAGAGGCTGGATGTTGCCGGCGGCGTCGGTGGCGCGGACACACAGCTCGTATTCACCCGGCTTCGTGGCATCCCAGAGCGTCGTCCAGCGCCGCCACGCGTAGGGCGACAATGCCTCTTCGATGTCCGCCGCCGACCATGACCGGCCGCCGTCGGAGCTGAAGTCGACGCTCGCGATCGGCGCGCGGCCTGACCACGCGCGTCCCTCCACCGGATGGATCGACGGTGGGACAAAGCGAGTGCGTGACATGAAGTCGGGCACGCCTGGTGGGACCATCAGTGCGCGCGGAAGCATGCGGGTCACGGGCACGCCCAGGTCTCCCTCCACCGTGCGGTAGTGATAGGCCGCGGCCTGCTGGTACCCGTCAAAGGCACGATCGGTCACGGTGACCGAGCGCAGCCACTTCACGTGGGTCATCCCGTACCAGCCCGGCACGATCAGGCGGAGCGGAAAACCGTGCTGCGGCGGCAGCGGCAGTCCGTTGATGGCGTAGACGAGCAGCACCTCATCCCGCATCGCATCCTCGAGCGAAAGGCTTCGCTCGTAAAACTGATCGATCCCGCCTTGCACGCCGCGGTCCAGCCCGGTGAACACAACCTCGGCGGCGCCTTCCTTCAAGCCGGCCTCGTGGAGCAGCGGCGCAAGCGAGGTTCCGGTCCACTCCGCCGTGCCCACGGCCTCTCCGAGCCACGGCTGGCTCAGTGGTCGCGGCGAAAGCCGGGCACGCCCGTTCCCGGCGCATTCGAGCGTGACCGCGAGCGTGGTTGCGGGCCTCGACTTCAGATCTTCGAGAGACAGGTGAAGCGGCTTTTCGAGGTGGCCCCCCACGGCGAGCTCATACGTGGCGGCGTCGACGGCCGGGATGTCGAAATGGATCAACAGGTAGTGCAGGCCCGGTGGCGTGATCGCGTACCGGAGGGCTTCAAGCGGCATCGAGTGATTGCGCACCGCGAGCTGCAACTCGTCTTGCGTGATATCGGGCGTTTCGATAAGGGTGCCTGCAGGCCGCGATTGCGAGATTCTCTCCACGTCGATCGGGCTAGTCTAGAGTCGATCGCCGCTTCCCCGCGTTCTAGTCTGGAGACATGCAGGAAAGAAGCGAAGAGCAGGTCATGAGCCGGCTTCTCGAGCTCGAGAACGATGGCCAGGCCGAGCGTCGCGCCCAGCTGAGTGGCGAACGCTTTCTGTCGTTGCTGAACGATCCTGACACCGGCCGCAGCTACATCCTCCGCCACGGCACCGACGACACCGAGGGCGCTGAGATTCCCGCCGGCACCGAGTTCTACGAGTACGCGTCCGCCGACCTCGCGCAGCGCGCGTATGACCAGCTGCTCGAGGAGTCGCGCGGCGCCGGCGAGCTCGTCGAGGAGGACTCCACCGAAGACATCGGCGACTTCGAGTCGAGCGGGGCCGAGGTCCGCGACCTGTTCGCGGACAGTGACGAGGATGAGCTTTCCCGGGACCCCGTGATCAGCGAGGAAGAACAGCCCTAGCTCGAGGCGCGGCTCTCAGCTTCTTCCCAGCTTTCTCACAGTACGTGGCAAGGCGGCTGACAGACGATTCGGGGCGTGCCACGAAAATTCTGGATCCCGATCGTCGCCGTCGCGGCGCTGGCCGTGCTCGGCGGCGGTGGCGCGTACCTGTATTACTTCTCCGGTCTCCGGACCGCCCCACCAACCCTCGCCCTGGCGTCGCCGAGCGCTTCGGCCGCGGCCACCTCCACCCCATCGACCGCCGGCACGGGTGCTTGGACGATCACGACCGGGTCGCTCGCCGGCTATCGCGTGAAGGAGCAGTTCGTCGGGCAGAGCTCGACTCATGAGGCGGTGGCGCGCACGAGCGGGGTGACGGGTCAGGTTTCAATCACGAAGTCGGGCACGACCTACCAGCTGACGTCGGCGACCGTGACGGTGCAGCTCGGCAACCTCGCGAGCGTCGACCAGGTCGCGGGCTACAACGTCACGAATCGCGACCGCATCGTGCAGGGGTCGCTGGGGGTCAACTCATTTCCGACGGCGGTGTTCGTCGCTCAGCCGGTGGCCCTTCCCGCAGGCGTCGAGACCGGCCAGGCCGTGAATGTGACCGTGCCTGGGCAGCTCACGATCCACGGCGTGACCAAAGACGTCACGGCAAGCCTGCAGCTGCGCGTCACCGGGGCGACCGCGGAAATCGCAGGCACGATCGCGACCAACATGACCGATTTCGGGATCTCACCGCCGAGCATTGGATTCACGAACGTGCAGCCCGCGGTAACGATCGAGGTCTCGCTCAACCTGGCGCAGGGAGCCTAGACGGACGACATCAAGCGCGCGCTGACGTGAGCGAGATGGCGCGCGGGATCAGGTTCGATCGCTTTCCGCTCCGGCGACTGGTAGTAGTCCGCATCGGCCTCCTGCCATGACTTGGGTCCGTCGTAGCCGACGATCCATACGAACTGCTCGGTCCCGTCCACGGTCCACGAGCCGAGGACCTGGAATCCGTGGCGCAGACGCAGCGGGACGATCTTGGATTTCCACTCTTCGATCCACTCCTTCATCTCGCCGGGCTTGACGGTGTACTCGCGAATCTGCCAGGTCATGCTTCAGGAAGCGCGGCGCACGCCGCGATCAGCTTGGATTCCGCACGTCCGACGCCAGGCGTGCGTTTCACATGTTGCAATTCGGCACGTCTGACGTCAGCGATGCGGAATTTCATGTAGCGATTGTTCCCCGGGTGGGGGAGCCGCCAACCGGCTCCCCCGCCGGTAAGTACTTCTTCTTGGTCAGGATGCAGGCGCCGGACGTCTGGTTGGCCGCCCGGAGCATGTTCACCGTGTTGTCGTCCGCGTACGCGATGTGCGCGCATCCGTTCGGATCGAGGTCCTCGGTTATGAAGTCGAGAAGGTTGCGGTTGGAGCTCGGCGCGACGCAGAAAATCCCGAGGTTGCAGATGTCTCCGACGTGCATCGGCGTGGTGGTGATCTGGGTGATCGACCATGTCGCTCTCGATGTGCCCATGCCCAGATTCACCGACTGCGCGGCGTAGAGGTTCCAGCTGCATGTGGGCGGGTACGTGGTCGGATTTCCATTCGCTGGCCCGGGGCCCGCACATCCGCCAGGGTCTGCCTTGCCGAATGGATCCGTGGGCAAAATCTCAGTTGTGCGCAGGTACGCGACGTCGACTTTGCCGGGATCGCCCGCTGCAATGGCGGGGAAGAAGTGGGTGCCTGTCTCGCTTACTGGGTTGACGCGGTAGGCCGTCGCCGCGCTGCCTGGGACGAGGCCCCCACCGCCGTCCCATGTCAGGCCGCCGTTGCTCGACCAGACCACGTACATGTCGTACTCGCAAGAGCGGTCCGACTGAACCGTGCCTGCCGTCGACTCGGCGGAGCACGTGGCGGGATTCGAGCTCAGGTTGATGGTGAACCCAAAGTACGGGTTGCCGACTTTGTCGAGTGTGAAGCCGACGAAGGGCGTCGATGAGTCGTGACCGAAGCCGGCGTCGAACGCCTGCTGCGGGGTCCACGTCGTCCCGCCGTCATCGGAGTAGGAGATCCACAGCGTGTGGAATGACTGCAGCATCGTGACGTTGCACCCGGTCGCGTTCTGAGCGAGGTCGGCGGCGATCCAGGCGACGAAGATCCGCCCGGCGTGCGGCGTGCCTGGAGGCGCGATCCCAACGCCGGCCGGTACCGTGTTGCAGAACGTATAACCCTGGGCGACGAGCGTGCCGGTCACCGCTCCAGGAGTCACGGCAGGGCTGGCCAACACCTCCTGCGGCGCACCAAACGTCGCGCCGCCGTCATGCGAGATGTTCACCCAGATCTGGCTCGGGCCGTAGAAGTCGTGGTACATCAAGACGACCTCGGCCTCCGAGGTCAATGTATGCGGCGGCAGG
>VBII01000326.1 GCA_005887735.1 Chloroflexota bacterium | reverse complement strand
CCGGCGAGATCCCCTTCAGCGGCATCGTGGGCGCGGTGGAGCGTGCGCTCGGCGCCTTCCCCGGCTGCGGCGGGACGCTGCAAGAGATCCTCGAAGCCGACTCCTGGGCCCGGGCCTATGTGAGGCAACGAGATGGGATTCGTCCGGTAGGCTGAGGGCCACATGGACGGGATCCTGGTAGTCGTCGGCGTCGGGGGGATGTTTCTCCTGCTCATCGCCCCGCACGAGGCGGGCCACTTCGCGTTCGCCAAGCTGTTCGGAGTCCGGGTCATCGAGTTTTCGATCGGGGCCGGCGCCAGGCTATGGTCGACGACCCGCGGCGGCACCCTGTACGCGATTCGGGCGCTCCCGATCATGGGTTACGTCCGGATGGGGGGCATGGAAGGCGGCGACTTCGAGGACGCCAACGGGTTTCACCACAAAGCCGCCTGGCAGCGCCTCGTGATCCTGGCTGCCGGGCCGGCAGCCAACTTTGCGGTCGCGATGGTGCTGTACACCGGCCTGATGCTGTCCCAGGTCAACGGCGACCCGCCGGTTTCCAGGCCGGCGACCGGCTGCTGACGGTCGAGGGGAAGCCGATCACCGCTCCCGACCAGCTGAGGAAGGCGGAAGAAGCCGCGCCCAACTCGTCGATCGTGGTCACCGGCGTCCATCCGAGCGGGCAGAGGTTCGCGACCGTGGTGACGCCGAAGTGCGATCCGACCGGCAAGGTGTGCCAGATGGGTCTCCGGGTGCTGCCCGTCATCACGACCCAGGTGGCTCTCACCGAGGGTGTGAAGTTCCCGTTCGTGGCGATCGCCAACATCGTGCAGGGCCTCAGCCAGCTGGTCACCGGGCAGGTGCCGGGCGGCCTGTTCGGGCCCAACGGCGTGACCGGGCCGATCGGCATCGCCGATGTCGCCGCTCAGTCGGTATCGCTCGGTCCCGGCACATACATCTTCTTTGTCGCGCTTCTGTCGGTGGCGCTGGGCTTCACCAACCTGCTGCCGATCCTGGCCCTCGACGGTGGACGGATGGCGATAGTGCTGATCGAGGTGTTGCGGCGGCGTCCGTTTGACCGGGCTGCCGAGCTCACCTTCCAGAGGATCGGGGTGGCGGCCCTGATCGCATTGGCAATCTTCATCAGCGCACTCGACGTCCAGCGCATCGCGACCGGGCAGTTCCCCGGGCTCACGCACTGATGGCGCTGGTCACCCGCCGCAAGGCGATTCCCGTCCGAGTCGGGTCCGTGGTGATCGGCGGTGCCGCGCCTATCGCGGTTCAGACGATGACCAAGACCGACACGCGCGACGTCAAGGCCACCGTGCGGCAGATCCACGAGCTGAAAGAGGCAGGCTGCGAGATCGTGCGCCCGGCGGTGCCGGACCGCGAGGCGGCCGAGGCGTTGAAGGAGATCGTCAAGCAGTCACCGCTTCCGGTGATCGCCGACATCCATTACGACCACACGCTCGCGCTGCTGGCCATCGAGGCCGGCGTGCACTGCCTGCGCCTGAACCCCGGCAACATTCCCGACCGCGAAAAGGTGATCAAGGTCGTCACCGCCGCGAAGGAGCGGCAGATCCCGTTCCGCATCGGGGTCAACGCGGGCTCGTTGCCGGAAGAGGTGCACAAGAGCCTGCGTGAGCAGCACCACATCGACCGTGACGACCGCGAGCGAACGGCGGACCGGATGGTCGAGGTGGCGCTGGGCCACTGCCAGATCCTCGAGGATCTGGACTACGGTCCTGGGTTCATCAAGGTCTCGCTGAAGGCGACCGACGTGTGGACCAACATCCTCGCCAACCGCAAGTTCGCCGCCGCGCGGCAGTATCCGATCCACCTCGGCGTAACCGAGTCCGGCCCCGTCGAGGCGGGCAGCATCCGGAGCGCCGTCGGGATGGGCATCCTGCTCAGCGAGGGAATCGGCGACACGATCAGGGTCTCGCTCGCGACCTCCGATCCGCGTGAAGAGGTGCGCGTCGCGCACGAGATCCTCAAGACACTTGCCTTCCGCAAGGAAAGCCCGACGCTCGTCGCCTGCCCCACGTGCGGCAGGCTCGAGTACGACATGGTGCCGATGGTCAAAAAGGTCGAGGCTTACATCGCCAGGCTCAAGGTGCCGATCACTGTCGCGGTGATGGGGTGCGTCGTGAACGGCCCGGCCGAGGCGCGCCACGCCGACATCGGCGTCACCGGCGGCCGCGGAAAGGGCGTGATCTTCAAGAAAGGTACCCTTTACAAAACAGTGCCCCAGGAAGAGTTGCTTCCCGTTCTGCTGGCCGAGATCGACGCGATCGCGGCCGAGCACGCCGCCTCGCTCCCGTCCTAGCCCGGCTGGTCTTCACCGCCGGGCGTCGCGCGAGTCTGATTACTCAATCACGGGAGCAAAACGCATGAAACAGGAAATCGAAGAACAGCAGGACTTCGTCAAAGAAGTCACCAAGATGTCGGTCGACTTCGACCGCTGGTACACGGACGTGATCCGCAAGGCCGAGCTGGCCGACTGGTCCGGCGTACGCGGAATGATGGTCGTCCGGCCCTACGGCTGGGCGATGTGGGAGGCGATCACCCGCGCCTTCGACGACATGATCAAAGAAAGCGGACACGAGAACTGGGCGTTTCCCCTCCTGATCCCCCGCGAGTACCTGATGAAGGAGGCCGAGCACATCGAAGGCTTCGCGCCCGAGGTCGCGTGGGTCACGCGCGCCGGCGGCAACATGGAAGAGCTCGAGGAGCCACTGGCGGTGCGGCCGACCTCGGAGACGATCATCGGCCCGCTGATCAAGCGCTATATCCAGAGCCACCGCGACCTGCCCAAGCTCACCAACCAGTGGAACAGCGTCGTGCGGTGGGAGATGCGCTCGCGCCTGTTCCTGCGCAGCCGCGAGTTCTGGTGGCAGGAGGGCCACACGTTCCACGCCTCTGGGCAGGAGGCGATGGACGAGGTCGCCCTGATCCTCGGCTATTACCGCTCGATCGCCGAAGACTGGCTCGCGATTCCAGTGTTGACCGGCAAGAAGTCGCCGGCGGAAACTTTTCCTGGGGCCGTCTACACGCTGACGCTCGAAGGCCTGATGCGCGACAGCCTCGCGCTGCAGACCGGGACGTCGCACTACTTCGGCCAGAACTTCGCGCGCGCCTACGACATCTCCTTCTCGAACAAGGAGAACGAGCGCGAGCTGTGCTACTCCACGTCGTGGGGTATCAGCACACGCCTGGTCGGTGCGCTGGTCATGGCGCATGGCGACGACTCGGGCATCATCGTTCCACCCAAAGTCGCGCCCATCCAGGTCATCGTGGTGCCCATCTTCCGCGACGACGAAGGGCGCGCCAAGGTGGAGCGTTTCATCGACAGCTGGGCGCCGGAGCTGAAGGCCGCCGGAATCCGCCACCGCGTCGACTGGCGCGACGAGCGCCCCGGGGACAAGTACGCACACTGGGAGCTGAAGGGCGTCCCCCTACGCCTGAACGTAGGAGCGCGTGATGCTGACGCGGGAAATGTGGAAATGGTCGACCGCCTGACGCGTCAGAAGGTGAGCGTGCCGGTCTCAGGCATCGCATCGCGTTTGACCGATGAGCTAGAAGGCTTCCAGAAAAAACTGTTCGAGCGCGCTCTGAAATTCCGCAAGGACAACACGTTCGAGCTCGAGACCCTGGATGAGGTGATAGCGCACTTCCGCGAGCGCGGCGGCTTTGTCTTGGCCGGCTGGTGTGGGGAGGGGGCGGACGAAGCCCGCATCAAGGCGGAAGCAGGCGGCGTTACGATCCGAACCATCGAGGAGACGAACGAGCCGTCAGGCAAGTGCCTGGTGTGCAACAAGCCGGCCAAATACCGAGTCTCGCTAGCGAAGGCGTACTAAGCCGCCCGGACGCTCGAATTCCGCACGCCTGACGCCAGGCGTGCGCTCGCGAGCCTGTCGAAACGCACGTCTGACG
>VBII01000325.1 GCA_005887735.1 Chloroflexota bacterium | reverse complement strand
CGCGCAAGATGCTCTCGCGGCCGATCTCGTTGATCAGCTGGTTTTCTGCGCCGGCCAGCTCGATGTCCGCCGGAATGTAGTGGACGCCCATCTGGGGCGCCTCCTGCACCACGTCGGTGACGGTCGTCTCGGGATCGACAAGAAGGTGGTAGATCGTCTTCTCGAGCTCGCCGGACGGCTTCATGTAGAGCGTCAGGTGGCCCTGCGCGTCGAGATCGATGAGCAGCACCCGCTGGCCTTGCTCGGCGAGCGCGGCGCCCAGGTTGACGGCGGTGGTGGTCTTGCCAACCCCGCCCTTCTGCATCGCGACGGCGATCGTTCGGGCCAAGAGCGCTCCGAGTCTAACCGAACCCAGCACATTTGACTGAAGGCTCTGCCTTGTGGGGCGGAAGTCAAGGGTCCGTCATCTAGAATTGCCCGCGCCCGTGATCATCGACATCTTCGTCGTCCTGGTCCTGGTGATCGCGCTCATCACCGGTTTCCAGCGCGGCGTGATCCAACCCCTCATGGCCGAGATCTTTTTCTTTGGCACTTTGCTGGCCATCTTCCGATTCCACGACCAGTACACGACCGAGATGCAGAAGCTGCTCCATCTGACCCCGGTGCTGAGCGTGTTCGTGGCCCTGATCATCGCCGTGGTGCTGGGAGCGATCGGAGGAGCGATCGGCGGCGCGTTTCACCGCATGGAGGCGATCCGTGGGGTCGACGGGCTGCTCGGGGTCTTCGTCCACCTGGTCGTGACCCTGGTGGTGGTCTACCTGGCCGCGTCGGCGTTGGTCACCCTGGACAACGCGTTCCAACCCGCCCTGAAGAGCGCCAGCCTGACCTTGAACCAGGTCAACCAGCTCCAGAACGAGATTCTCTCCAACCCGATCACCGCCGCGATGGTCTCCAAGTCCGACCTCGCCACGCTCAAGACGCAGGCTTCCAAGAGCGGCGGTGCCCGCATCGACTCGGTCGCCGGCATCCACCAGCTTCAGCAGATCTACAGCGACTTCATCCAGCCGCAGCTGCACAGCTCGAGGACGGTGCCGTTCGTTCTTCGTTTCGGCCAGCACCTGCCCCTGATCGGCCACGTCGGGCCCAACGACCTGAAACCCCTGCCGTCAGCGACTCCCACGCCCGCCTGCCCGTCGCCGACGCCGAAGGCCACCCCGACGCCGAAGGCATCTCCTTCGCCTGTCGTCTGCGCGACTCCTTCGCCGACGAAGTAACTTAGTCCCGTGCTCGATCTCGCGTTGAGCTCCGATCAGGAGCAGCTGGTTGCCGCGGTTCGGGATTTCTGCGCCCGCGAGTTTGCGCCTCACATCGCGGCCAATGACCGCGCTGGTCGCCACGACCCGGAGATCTTCGCCAAGCTGGCCTCGCTCGGCCTTCCGGGCGTCTGCTTTCCGCAGCGCTACGGCGGCCATGGCCTCGACTACCTGGCTCTCGGCCTTGTGTGCGAAGAGCTCGAGTACGTCGACACGGTGTACAGGACGGTGCTCTCGGTCCACGTCGGGCTGGTAGGAATGGGTCTGTACGCCTGGGCCACCGAAGAGCAGAAGCAGCAGTGGCTCGTGCCGATGGCGTCTGGAAAGAAGCTCGCTTGCTACGGTTTGACGGAGCCGAACGCCGGCTCCGATGTCGCTTCGATGCAGTCGACCGCGCGACGCCGCGGCGACGGCTACGTGCTCAACGGCCAGAAGGTATGGGTTTCAGACGCGGACACGGCCGACTTTCTGCTGGTCTTCGCGAAGACCGACTCGAAAGCCGGCGGCAAGGGCGTGTCCGCTTTCATGCTCGACCGCGAAGCATGCGGCAAGGCCTTGCGCACCGAGCCCATTGAGGACCGCCTCGGCATACGCGCCGGCGACGTGGGCTCGATCTTCATGAGCGACGTCGAGGTTCCGGAAGCCAACCGAATCGGTGACGAAGGCGATGGCTTCAAGATCGCGATGAGCTGCCTCGACAACGGCCGCTACACCGTGGCGGCCGGCGCGACCGGCACTGTCCGCGCCTGCGTCGATGCCTCGGTCAAGTACGCGCGCGAGCGAAAGACGTTCGGCCAGGAGATCGGCCGCTATCAGCTCGTGCAGCAGATGATCGCCCGCATGTCGCGCGACTACGAGATCTGCCGGCTGCTCTATTTCAAGGTTGCATGGATGAAGAACACCGGTGCGCGCCACACGCGGCAGGTCTCGATGGCCAAGCAGTACGCGACCGATGCCGCGTTCAATGCCGCGCATGACGCCATCGAGGTGCATGGCGCGTACGGCTATTCGGCGGAATATCCGGTCGAGCGCTTCCTGCGCAACGCCCGCGCGCCGATCATCTACGAAGGCACGCGCGAGGTGCATACCATCCTGCAGGGTGAGTACGCACTAGGCTATCGCGAAGACCGTCCGGTCAAAAAGTCGCTCCCGCCTTACCAGCCCGATTGAGAAATCCCCACGAAATCTGAGGCTGGGCCTTGATTTCTCGGGGGCCCCTGCAAGTCGCAGCGGTGGTTGCGCCGCCACGGCGGCTGAACCACCTCGATTTCATCATCCTGTCGCTGTACTGGGTCGCGATCGGGTACCTGTGGAACAGCCTCACCGCCCTGATCCTGCCGGACATGATCATCCAGTTCGTCGGCCGCGCACACGAGGGCCTGGCCGCGAGCGTTCTCAAGTCTCTCGGGACGCTGGTGGCGATTCTCTGGCAGCCGGTCGTCGGAGGCGTCTCTGACCGCACGATCACGCCATGGGGGCGCAGGCGTCCGTTCATCGCCGCCGGAACGGCGGGCGACCTGCTCTTCCTCATCGGAATCGCGCTCGCCGGCAACTACTGGTGGCTTGTCGCCTGCTACTTCCTGCTGCAGCTGGCTTCGAACACCGCGCAGGCGCCGTATCAAGGCCTTTTACCCGACGTGGTGCCGGTCGTGCAGCGGGGCACCGCATCCGGCTACTACGGAGTTGCGAACCTCGTCGGCATCGCGAGCGGAACGGTCGGCGCGGGTTTGCTGCTCGCCCATTTCGGGCGGAGCGCCGCGATAGCGTCGATCATCGTGGTCCTGGTCACGACGATGCTCGTGACTGTGCTTGCCGTCCCGGACCGGGTCGCGCCGGTCGAAGGACAATTTCGCAGCGCGAATGAGCTGCTGTCGAAAACGTTTGGCGTCCCGTTTCGCAATCGGGACTTCCTGTGGCTCATGGCCTCGCGACTTCTCATCTTCATGGGATTTGGCGGCCTGCAGAACTTCGCCTTCTTCTACTTCGACAACGTCTTCTTTCAACATGACCGCAAAGCCACCACCATCGCGGCGTCCACGCTGCTCGGCCTTTCGATCGGCGTCGCAGCGCTGATCACGTGGCCCGCGTCGAGGCTTTCCGATCGCACGGGACGCCGGCCGCTCATCTTCGCGGCGGGTCTCTTCGGGGCGGCCGGAACGTTGGTCCTCGTATTCAGTCACTACAGGTGGGTCCCGGAAGGTTTGCTGACACCCCTTGGCCACTTCCTCAAAGTCCCCGACCTTGCGGCTCAGGCCACGCTCACCGGCCTGGTCGTCGGGGTTGGGCTCGGCATTTTCTTCTCCGTGGACTGGGCTTTCATCCAGGACATCATTCCGCCGAACGAGGGCGGCCTCTATATGGGCTTTTCGAACATCGCGACGGCCGGCGCGGGCATCATTGCGGTCTTCATCGGCGGGCCCATCCTCGACACCTTCAACTCCGGGCCACGGCTGCTCGGGCTTCCTGGCGGTTTTCCCGTGGTCTTTGCGGTCTTCGTGGTGTGGTTTGTGATCGGGTCGCTTAGCATCCTCAAGGTGCCGGAGCACAGGAAGGCGTGAACCTCGACGGCCTTCGTCCGTGGGGAGGATTGGTGGGGGGCGATCCCTCTGACGTCGTGGTGGCCGGCATCGCCTACGACGGTTCCGCCGTCTACCGGAAGGGCGCTGCCATGGCGCCGCAGCGGATCCGGCAGCTATCCGCGGTGATGCCGCCGGTGACCGAAGAGGGCCACCTGCTGACAGGCATGCGCGTCCGGGACATCGGCGACCTCGAAGCCGGCGACGACATCGAGGCCGGCTGGATGGAGCCGATGCAGCGCTTGGCCCAGGTTCCTCCGGAGGCGTTCCTCACGGTCCTTGGCGGCGACCACTGCACCGTGATCGCGACCCTGGCCGCTCAGGCGCGGAGACATCCGGGGCTGCGCGTGCTGTGGGTCGACGCCCACCCCGACCTGTGCGATTTCTCCAGGGGCGGCCACTGGACGTGCGGCTGCGCGCTCCGTCGTGCACTCGAGGCTTCGGGCATCGAGCCGTCGCGCGTCGCCATCGCCGGCGGCCGCGACTACGACCCGGAGGAGCTCGAGTTCATCGCCGCAAACAGGATGCTGCTGGTTCCCTCGGTGGAGATAGCGCGCGACCCCGCCGGTGCGGCGCGGAAGCTTGCCGGCGCTCTGGCGGGCGAAAAGGTCCACAT
>VBII01000324.1 GCA_005887735.1 Chloroflexota bacterium | reverse complement strand
ACGTGCTTGCAGGCAGGGTCCTCGCACATGTCGCAGACATCGATCTCCCTGCCACATTTCTCACACTTCACCTCGAGCGCGATCACTTCGGCTGCATCCCCAGGCGGACCGCATCGGTCCTGTAGAGCAAGCCGACGAGCTTTCCGTCAGACGTCGTGACGGGGGAGCTCTCCAGGTCGTGTTCCTCCATGAAGTGCGCCATCTCGTGCAGCGAGACGTAGGGCCGAAACGTGCTGGGGCCCGGCCGCATCACCTGTTCGATCCGCTGGTCCGGATCTTTGGCCAGCTCCTCCGAGCGCAACAGCCCAAGCACCACTCGTTCGCCGTCCACCACCAACGCCGCGTCCCAACCCTCCGCCTTGACGCGTTCGCGCACGTCGCCGAGGCGTTCGGTCAGGCTGCAGACCGGCACGTCCTTGCGCGCCGCATCTCCTGCACGCGGGTGAAGCGAGTTCGTGCCCTCTGTCGGAAGCCCAGCTGCCATCCAGTCGAGCTTGCCGGCCTTGTACTCGTGGACCTGGTCGAATCCGAGGGTCTCGAGCCGCGCCGCGGCCCTTGGCGCTGTGTCTCAAGCAATATCCCAGCAGTAGACGATGACCGGACGGTGGGCATCGAGAGTGGCTGCCGTCTCCCGATTGAGCTGGCGAAGTGGGATGCTCTTCGCCCCGGGCAGGTGGTCTTCCTTGTACTCGTCCGCCGGAAGCACCTCGAGGAGCTGGGCTCCTTGCGCGACGAGCCTCTGCAGCTGATCCCGGTCGATCAGTGAGGCCATCAACTCAATCCTAGAGTTAGGCGGCGACCGGTTCTTTCGCGGCCTCCGACGGCTGCTGCGCTCTCGGGTTCTGGATGCCGACCGCGTTGACGATTGCCCCCGCCAGCAGCAATCCCGCGCCGATGAGCATGGCGAGGTGGAACGATGAGGTCGATGCGTCGCGTACCGCCGAGACCAGGTTCGGGTCGAGTGGCGTGTTCAGCGGGCTGACCTGGTTGCGGAAAGACTCGGAAGAAACGTCGACGCCGCTCAGGCGGCCGGCAAGCAAGCCGTAGAAGTTCGCGGTCAGGAAGACGAAGATCAATGCGCCGGCAAGCTGCGGGCCGACGCGAGAGATCGCATTGTTGATCGCCGACCCCAGGCCTGAGTTCCGCACCGGAACCGACGTCATGAGAGCCATCGTCAGAGGGGCGACGAGGATGCAGATGCCGACGCCAAAGATGATCGAGCCGGGCAAGAAGTCGGTGAAGTAAGAAAGGGGCGGCCAGTACGAGCTCGGGTTGTTCGGCTGAAGCTTCCAGGGCGTGCTTGCCGCCGGCGCCCGCGCAAACCAGAGCACACCCAGGGCCATGATCACGGGCCCGACCGCCATGAAAATGCGCGGGCCGTATCTGGACGCCAGGCTTCCGAAACGGCGAGATAGGAAGATCAAGAAAAGGGAGCCGGGAATCCCAGCCGCGCCGGCCGCCGCCGCGGCGTAGCCGAGCGTGCCCTGCTGGAAAAGGCCGACGTAATAAAAGGTGACGTACAGGGCGCCGTAGATCAGGAGCGTCGAGATGTTGACCACCGTGAAGTTGCGCGAGCGGAACAGCTCGAGCGGAATCAGCGGGTGCTTCGCGCGCCGCATCCAGATGGGAAGCAAGACAGTCGCGACGACTCCGATCCCAAGGGCGATAAACCCGAGCGGGTCGCGCCAGGCTCGCTGCTGGCCGTAGATTGTGCCGAAGGCCAGACCGCCCACCGCGAGGCCGACGATGGCGGCGCCGATCCAGTCGAAATGCCGCGTCGCGTTTTCACCGCGGCTTTCCGGCACGTGCTTCCAGGTCGCCCACGCCGCGAGCGCGACAAGAGGGATGTTGATGAAAAACGCGGCGCGCCACGAGATCGTGTCGACGAGCAGGCCGCCGAGCAGCGGTCCGAGAATGGTCGTCGCGCCGGAGGCGCCGGCCCACGTTCCAAAGGCGCGTCCCTGCTCCTCGCCCTCGAAGTTGGCGGTGATAAGCGCAAGCGAACCGGGGACGAGCAGGGCGCCCGCCGCGCCCTGGAGCACCCGGAAGAGGACGAGCAGCTCCATGCTGGGGGCGAAGCCACAGAGCGCGGAGGTGAGGCCGAAGCCAAGCAGCCCGAGCAGGAATGTTCGCTTGCGGCCGTAGAAATCGGTCACAGCGCCGGCCAGGATGAGTAGCGCGCTGAGCGTCAGCAGGTAGGCGTTGTACACGTACGACTGCCCCTCGAGCACTCCGAGGAAGGTGCGCGGCAGGTCGCGGCCGATTCTCGGCAGGGCGACGTTGACCACGGTCGAGTCGAGGAAGACGATTCCCGAGCCGAGGACCGCCGCGGCGAGGATCCACCGCTTGGTGCTCAAGCGCGGCGCCGGGAGATCCGAAGGCCCACGCCCACCGCCAGCAGCACGATCACCGCGACCGCGCCCGGCCATATCGCGGAGACAGGAGGCACGCCATTGTTGGGCAATCCCGGCACGGTGCTTCCTGTAACTGTGGACGATGCCGAGTCATTCGCTGGATTTGGGTCGACCGGTGAGCTGGTGGTCCGCGTCGCGGTGTTCACGACGGGGGTCGTGCCGGTGACCGTCACCACGATCTGCAGGGTCGCCGAAGACCCCACCGCCAGGGCGCCAACATCCCATACGCCTGTGCCGGCGTTGTAAGTGCCCTGGCTCGGGTTCGCCGAGACGAAGGTGAGGCCGGCAGGCACCACGTCAGTGACCTGGAGCGATGCCGCCGGGTTCGGGCCCGCGTTGTGGGCCGTGACCGTGAACGTCACGTTCGTCCCGACCGCAGGAGTCGCGTCGCTGACCGACTTGGCCAGCCCGATGTCAGCGGCGGTGGCGACGATGTTGAGTGGCGCGAGCAAAGAGTTGCTCGGGAAGAACGTCCACGAGTCGAGACCCTTGGCATCGCCGAATGCGCCAGTGCACGGGACGTTGTTGTTGCCGCCCGCCGCGGTGCCGAACGCGCGCTGGGCCGTCGCCGTGCTGAAACCGTTGATGGGATCTGACGACGCCGTCGCCGGTGGGTTGTTGCCACACAGCACATTGCCCACCGTGTTTCCAGCGTCGACCACGGTTCCATTGAGGGTTGTGTAAGCGCGGTCGTCATAGAACCCCGACGTGCACCCACCGGTGAGGGCCGGACACGTGCCCCCGGGTGGGTTGAGCAAGGTGATCGTCGGTCCTCCTTGCGTGTCGTTCTCGACGTCGATCATCGGGAAGTGATATTCGCCTCCGTGGAACCTGGCATGGACCTGGTATGTGCCGACGGGGAAGAAGACACCAGAGTTGTCCTTGCCGTCCCACGTCACCGTCTGAGCCCCTGCCGGCCTGACGCCGCGAAGCACGCGGTTGGCAGGCAGCGTGGGGTCAAAGTTCACTCCGTCGCGGCTGATCACGATCTCGTAAACGCCGGGCACGTTGCTCGCGTAAGCGAAGGTGCCACCGTTGTTGACAAGGCTGGTGTTGCCGCCGAGGTTGCCGACGAATGCGAGCGCGCTCATCACCGGCGCCGTCGGGGCAAGGGGTATCCCCAGCGCCGTGATCGTCGCGGCGGCCGGAGGTTCGAAGAACAACGGGAAGCTCGGCAGGGCGAACGTGACGCCGCCCTGGATGTTGGTGAGCTGCCCCGGGCTGCCGGTACTGGAAGCGACAGCGTCGTGATAGAGCGGGGTCGCGCCATCGGAATCGAGGAAGCCACGCTGGTTGCCGTACGACACCCAGCCGTTCGGGTCCATTCCTCTCATGTCGACCTGGTAGCGGTAGCCGTCGCCGGTCACCACGTAGATCGTGGGGAAGACGGGGAGCCCGTTGCCGCCCGTGAAAAGGGCCAGGTAGTAGGTGAACACCCGGCCGGTGATGTTCGCGGTCGAGGCGAGACTGGACCGCACCGTCGCATCCCACGCCGCGACTGACGTGCCCTGCGCAGCGCTGAAGTCGTTCGCATTCGCAAGGGCGACGTCGGCGGCCACCGTGCCGTCCGCGTCAGGGACCAGGGCGAAGCCGGACGGACCGGTGAATGCGATGTTGTAGATCCCGGTCGAGGGTGCGGCGTAGTGGCAGGGAAAATATCCGCCGGCCACGCCGCCGGCCGGGATCGTGTCGGGTCCGGCCAGCTCTTGCGCGCGAGATGTGATCTGACCCTGGACGCCAGTGCGCTGAACGTTGCAGCTGAAGCTGGGCGCTGCGGACACGTCCTCTGTGCCGATCGGACCGGTCACCAGGCCCGGGTTCCAGACGATGATGTCGCTTGAGCCCTGCCCGATCGCACTGGAGCCGAGGTCGAGCACCTCGCCGGCGTTCAGGAACGCCTTGAGGAGGGTTCGGCGCAGCAGGAGGCCGCCACCATACGAGCTCGTGCGCCACTCGCTGTTGGCACGACTCCCGGCCGCGCCGCTCGGCCACAGGTTCTGGCTGCCCGCGGCGGACGCGCCACCGGCGCCCCATGCGAGGAACAAAAAGACAAGCGCGGCTGTCGCGACGCCGCGCCTAAGCAAGGGCCGCGCTCACCAGGAGTCTCTGCGTGTCGCTCTGCGTCAGCGGATTCCAGATGCCAGTGCATGTGATCAGGGTCAGCGTCGCCTGCTTGCTCGGAGCGAACAGCGAGGCAACCCGCGCATTTGCGTCAACGGTGCGCTTGCCGGTTACCGTGAAAACGACGACTCCACCGTCTGCCCGCACGATGCGAATCTCGTCGCCGGCGCGCAGGCGCGACAGGTGGGTGAACACAGCATCGCCTGTCCACCAGTTGACGTGGCCATTCATGACCGCGTTGCCGGGGTCGCCTGGTTTGGGACCCAGCTTGTACCACGCGACGTCGTGAAAGTCCGTCGGCGTGGCGAGGCTTCGGTTCGCATCCAGCCCGCGGGCTTCGATCCTCGCGTCCACGTTGATCGCGGAGATGACCAGCCGGACCGGTGTCGGGTCGACGATGTGGATCTGGGCTGCCGGAAGCCTGACCGCGCTCGGCTGCATCGGCGTGGCCTGCTCCAGCCTCGCCGGCGCCTGTGACATTACGCCGATGAGCGCGTAGGAGCCGAGCGCGACGACCGCGCCGATAACTCCGGCCAGGGCTTTGCGGAGCACGTTGGCGCGGATTCTAAGCGGAGGTACCCGACCTCAGAAGTCTTTGCGGCCCATGAAGTGCTTGAGGACCGCGGGACGCGACGCCTCGTAGAGGGCGATCCGGTGACCCGCCGGGGTGGTGAAGGACGAGCACGGGCCCATCGGAATCTCGAGCCGCCGCTCGCCCTTCAGCCCGCGTTTCTTCAGCGCGGCGGTCGCCCGGCTCAGGTTGTCGACCCGGTAGATGTAGACCGCGCGATCACCTTCGAGGTGGTCGGTCAGCAGGACGTGCGGCGGACCGTCGGTGAGCTCGACCATCGCCACCCGCGCGCCCATTCCCTCGACTGCAAACGCAAGCCGGCCACCCAGGACCTCTGTGAACAGGCGGGCGTCGGCCGCGACGTCTGTGCTCGGCGTGTAGAGGTAGTCGAGCTGGAGAAACGGATTAGGTTTTGGCGATCCCGAAGAAGCAGCCAAGGTGCTCGCCATCCTTCATCGACAGATAGGCAAGGCCCAGGAAGACACCAGGCGCCACCTGGCGCACCTCGTCCTTGACCTTGCGGACTACCGGCGGGTTGCCGTCGTGGCTGTAATCGAGGTGCACCGCATCGAAGTCGCCGGCGTGCGACGGACCGACAAAGGTGTGAAAACGGAACCAGGTCACCTTTTCGCCAAGCAGCCGGTTCACGCCGTGGCCGTGATTGGCGGTTTCGTGCTTGAAGGTCTTGCCCTGCCACGGGAACAACGGGGAGCGAGAGAACTTCTCCAGGAAGGCGCGGACGTGGGGCTGCTGCGCGCGGGGAACGGCAAGCATGCGTCCGGACAACTTTCCATCCAGGTCTTCCAGGGACGGAGTCTGTGCCGTCCTGTACAGCGCCATCAGGTCGTCGGGCTCCCTGGCGGCGAGATCGTCGAGCGTGCGGATCTCGTCAATACGGCCCGCGGTTTCCATCGACCGCAGGATAGCCCGATCGACCTCGAGGCGAAAATCGGCCTGCCAAAACGTCCGGGTGAGCCTAGACTGTGGCCGCCACGGAAGGGGCCGCCAGGTGTGGGGACCGCGGCCATTGCATCGGAAGGGAGCACCGCCATGATCACACTCACCCTCGACACCCTGCGCCAGCAGGTTCGCGGCGACGTCATCACGCCCGACGACGAACGCTATGACGAGGCCCGCAAGGTCAGGAACGGGATGATCGACAAGCGCCCCACGGTGATCGTTCGCCCGGTGAACGCCGGCGACGTCATCGCGGCAGTCAATTTCGCTCGTGAGGGAGAGCTCGACCTCGCCATTCGCGGGGGCGCGCACAGCGTCCCGGGCTTTGGGACCGTCGAAAAAGGCGTCGTGATCGACCTGTCGCGCATGCGCGGCGTGCGCGTGGACCCGGAGAAACGGACCGCTCGAGCCGAAGGCGGCGTTCAACGCGGCCACCAATGCGTTCGGCCTGGCCACCACGGGCGGCATCATCTCAACCACCGGAGTCGGCGGATTGACTTTGGGCGGAGGCATCGGCTACCTCGCGCGAGGCGCTGGGTTGTCCCTCGACAACCTGGTGTCGGCGGATGTCGTGACCGCCGACGGAAAGTTCCTCATCGCAAGCGCAAAGGAGAACGAAGACCTCTTCTGGGCGATCCGAGGCGGAGGCGGCAACTTCGGCGTGGTGACCGCGTTCGAGTTCAAGCTTCACCCGGTGAAGGACATCTACGGCGGACCGATGTTCTTCGAGCTCAAATATGCGCGCGACATCCTCACCTGGTACCGCGACTACATCAAGACCGCGCCTGAGGAGATGGGCGCCTTCCCGGCTTTCCAGATCGCACCTCCACTGCCCTTCATCCCGGAAAGCCGTCACGGCGACACGTTCGCCCTCGTCGTCGCGTGCTGGACTGGACCCGTGG
>VBII01000323.1 GCA_005887735.1 Chloroflexota bacterium | reverse complement strand
GCCGGGGGAACCCGTCGATTTCAGCCGAGCAGGATCCGCACTTGGCCGCTTTGCAGTTCCATCTCACGGCCAGGTCAGATGCGAGGTTAGCCTGGACCCACAAGACCGCATCCAGGACCACCATCCCCTCGCGAACCGGGACGCGATACGAGATCAGCTCACCTCCGGCTCCGTCTCCGCGCCAGATGCGGAGATCCAGGTCTGAGATCTGCACTACTCCCGCTCCTCAGGCGTGAACCTGGCGTACGAATGATGCAGCACATCCGCGAGGTGGCCGGGCAGCTCCAACCGGCGCTGGGGTCCGACAAACATGCCGTCCGGTGATTTCTCGGCGATGAAGTTCACGTCATCGAGCTGCGGGTCGGTCTTGGGGAAGTCGGATCGGGCGTGCGCGCCGCGACTCTCTTTTCGGTCGAGCGCCGAGCGGAGCAGCGCTTCAGCGTTGACCAGCATCGAATGCAGGTCGTTGGCGGTATGCCAGCCGGGGTTGAAGGCGAGCGTCGGGGAGCCCCCGGTTCCACAAGTCTTCGCCCGTCCACCCAGCTCGAGGATCTTGTCCAGGCCTGATTCCAGACCAGGGCCGTCCCGCACTATCGGGGCGTACTTGCTCATCGTTTCCTGGATCTCGACCTGCAGCTGGTAAGGATTTTCGCCAGCGGGACGGTCGAGTGGAGCCATCAGCTCAGCAATCGCGTCCTCGATCTCGCGCTGATCGAGCTTCGCTCTGGCGGACGCGGAGCTCGAGCTGGCGGCGGCCGCCGCGCCCTCACCTGCGCGCTTTCCAAACACCAGCAGGTCGCTAAGGGAATTGCCGCCGAGACGGTTGGCTCCGTGGAGGCCTCCGGCAACTTCGCCTGCGGCGTAAAGACCAGGGACAGTGCTGGCGCCGGTCTCTGGGTCGACCCGAACCCCGCCCATGGCGTAGTGAATCGTGGGCGCCACCTCCATCGGATGCTTGGTGATGTCCACCTTGGCCAGCTTGAGGAACTGCTCGTACATCGAGGGCAGCTTGCGCTTGATGTAGTCGGGCTTGCGGTGCGTGATGTCCAGGAACACTCCACCGTGCGGCGAACCTCGGCCCGAGTTGACCTCCGAGTTGATCGCCCGGGCGACGATGTCGCGTGACGAGAGCTCCATACGCTCGACGTCGTATCGCTCCATGAACCGCTCGCCGTCCTTGTTCCGCAGCACGCCGCCTTCGCCTCGAACACCTTCGGTGACCAAGATCCCTCGCACGCCGGCCGGCCACACCATGCCGGTGGGGTGGAACTGCACCATCTCCATGTCGCGGAGCTGGGCGCCGGCGTCATATGCGAGGGCGGTGCCGTCGCCCGTGCTCTCCCACGAGTTCGACGTGACGCGGTACATCTTGCCGGCGCCGCCGCTTGCGAGGAGCAGCGCGGCGCAGCGATAGAGAATCAACGAGCCGTCGGAGCGCCGGTAGGCAAGAGCGCCGGCGATCTTGCCCTCTGTCTTGAGCAGCTTGAAGACGGTGACCTCCATGTGCACGGCCAGGCCGTTGGTGTGCACGGCGCGATCCTGCAGCGTGCGCAGCAGCTCGAGACCTGTGCGATCGCCGATGTGAGCCAGGCGCGGATAGGTGTGCGCGCCAAACGGGCGCTGGTGGATGCGTCCCTGCCAGGTGCGATCGAAAACCGCACCCCAGCGCTCGAGCTCGAGCACACGCTCGGGCGACTCCTTGGCGTGGATCTCGGCCATGCGCCAGTCGTTGATCAGCTTTCCGCCCTTCATCGTGTCGGCAAAGTGCACTTCCCAGGTGTCCTGGTAAGCGACGTTGTGCAGCGCCGCCGCGACACCGCCTTCCGCCATCACGGTGTGGGCTTTGCCGAGCAGAGACTTGCATACGACCAGAACGCGCGCCCCGGACTCGGCCGCTGCGATAGCTCCGCGCAGTCCCGCGCCTCCAGCTCCCAGCACCAGCACGTCGGTCTCGACCGTTTCGTAGGCAGCCCGGCTCACGCGATCCACCTGGGGTCGTGCAGCAGGCCTGCCATCAGCAACCGGATGTAGATGTCGGTTGCCGCGACCGAGGCCAGGCTCGCCCAGGCCCAGCGGTCGTGGCGGATGTTGAGCACGGTGACGCCCTTCCAAAGGCGAAATCGCGCGCTCGCGGAGGCCGAGCACGAGAAGCAATCGAGGTTCCCACCCGCTAGGTGGCGCAGGGCATGGCAGCCGAAGGTATAGCCAGAAAGGAGCAGTACGTTGGCGATCATCAGCACGCTGCCCAGGCCGACGCCGAAGTGTCCACTGAAGTTGAAGGCGACGAGCGCGTCGTACCAGAGGAACAGGACCTGCACGAACGTGGCGTAGAAAGCGAAGCGGTGAAAGTTGTTGAGGATCCACGGGAAAGCGGTTTCGCCACGGTAGCGGCCCCGGCCGGGCTCCGGCACGGCGCAAGAACGTGGATGCCAGAAGAAAGATCGGAAGTAAGCCTTGCGGTAGTAGTAGCAGGTGAGCCGAAAAGCCAGCGGCGCCCAGGCGACCCAGATTCCTGGCGGGACGGGTCCGAGGTTGATCAGTGGCGAGTCGAACGGGCTGAGATAGGGTCCGAAACGGCCGGCGGGCTGGAAGAAGACGACCCAGGCGGCAAAGATGCCGAACAGGCTGAGTGCGCCGACGACGAAGGTGGGGTAGAGCCAGTTGGGGAGGGCGCTGTACGGGTTCCGGACCGGAGCTGCATGCTGGGCGAGCGCCATCGCGAAGCCTTATCTAACTACGTGGCGAGAAGAAACAACTCCGGCGGGGCGGTCCCGCCGGAGCTTGCTGTCCGTACGCGCTGTCACGCAGGGGTAGTAGCTGCCTTCATCGCGACCTTGACTGTCACACGCCTGCGAGCCGTAACGAACTCGAAGACCATGGCGCCGAGGACCACGATGGCCGCGAGCATCAGACCGAACGCTGCGTAGGTTGTGTACGTCCCGATCGTCCACCAGCCGTAGGCGTTCAGGAGCATCGAGCGCAGGGTCTCACCCTTGAACAGCGTGTCGCGCTGTCCGTTGAGCGTCGCGATCTGCTTCTGAAGGGAAGCGTAGTTGGGGTCGTCCTTCGAAGTGTTGGCCAGCTGCGCGTTCAGTTGTGAAACCTTCGTGCCCACCCCAGCGTAGGTCAGGCCGCCGGCGACGCCCTTCAGGTGCTCACCGAGGAAGTCGTTGGCGTAGATCCGAGCCTGGTTGCCATCCGTGACCTGGTTGCCCGCCTGGTCGCGGATTTCCTGCGGAAACACCGCGGGGTCGAGCGCCCCTCCGGTTTTGATCTGATCTGCGGTCGGGAAGTAAATCTGCTGCGCGGTCAGCTGGTCGTGAATCTGCCCGGTCGTGAAATTGCCCAGGCCAAACGCGAAGACTGCCGCTCCCGCCAAAACGACGACCATCACCGCCTGAAGACTGATGATTCGCCACCTGATTGCCGAGTTCATGTCGTTTCCTCCTGACCCTCGTGTCGAGGGTTTTGAATTTGGTTGAGCTTCGGACGGCTCGTGAACTCAGTGAACAACTGATTGGCCGGGATCGAAATGGGCTTTCGGCCCTCCTCCGAGGGGCCCGAAGGCCTCCCGCGGAGAGGACTTTTGGTCAGGCCTCGGCGACCGAAAAAAGGGCCGATAGCCTCAACCGAAGGGGGCCCTCCGACCCAAGCCAGCCGGCTGCGCAGTTGCAACGATCAGCCCATGATCATCGTCAGTGAGGTAATGACGCCGCGGGTCGTCACCGCATCGCCGGAGACGACGTTCAAGGAAGCGGTCCGGCTTCTCGAGCACAACCGGGTGAGCGGGCTGCCCGTCGTCGATCGCACCGGCAGGTTGGTCGGCATCGTTTCGGAGGCCGACCTTCTCAACAAGGCGGAGAAACGCGATCCGGACGCGTATGTGCTCGAGTCCAGGCGGCACCGCCTCGACCGTTCACGGGCGGCAGCGCTCGACGTGGCGTCTGCCATGAGCCGCGATGTGACCAGCGTTCGAGCTGACGCTCCGATCGCCATGGCTGCCCGCGAGATGCACTCACGGGGCTTCAAGAGGTTGCCGGTAGTCGACACACACGGCCGGCTAGTCGGCATCGTCAGCCGCAGCGACCTGCTCAAGGTGTTTCTACGCTCCGACGACGAGCTGCGGGCAGAGATCCGCCGGGTCCTGGGTCATGCCCGACGAACGTGGGGAGCATCGGGACTCGATGCCGAGGTCACCGGGGGCGTGGTCAACCTGGCGGGCTTGTTCAAGTCGAAGAACCAGCTCGAGGCGACGCTGCGGGCGGTCGCCGGCGTTGACGGGGTGATCGGAATTCGGAACCGAATGGCCTACGAATCGGAGGATGTCGAGTTCCTCAGCCTCTCGCTCGAGCCTCAGGGCGAGGCACGCATCGAGGGTCTGGAGTCCCGGATCACAAGGGCCGTGCGGCCCTAGAGAGATTCACTCGAGACCACGACATTTGTACCAATTTGTGAAGGAGGGTGCCTGATGGATTCACCGACGACATATTTTCATTGGGGTTTCATTCTTATTTCGGTTCCGAACCTACTGGTCATCGCGGGGATGATCGTTCTGTTCGCAATCGCGCTCGTGGTGCCCTTCCCGCACGGAGGTGAAGGCAAAAATGAACGCCGCTGAGCCGATCCCCGAGCAGCCCTCGAGCTGGACCGTTCGCACCCGGCGCGCGATCGACCGCCACCTGCCGATGGATCACCTGCTGCCGGTGCGCCAGCCCTACTACGTGGGCTCATGGGTCTACGTCTTCGGCGTGATCACGATTGCCGCCTTGGTGTGGGTGGTCGCAAGCGGCGTGGTGCTTGCCTTCATGGGGCCGCAGTGGTGGCATGACTCCAGCGTCGGCCGCTTCTTCAACAGCCTCCACTTCTGGTCGGTGCAGCTGTTCTTCATCTTCATGGTTCTGCATCTATGGGGCCAGTACTTCATGGCCGGCTGGCGCCAGGGGCGCGCCGCCACCTGGGCCATCGGAGTCGTCATCTTCGGGATCAGCATCCTCACGGCATTCACGGGTTATCTGTCACAGCAGAACTTCGACTCGCAGTTCATCGCCGTCAATGCCAAGGACGCGATGAATGGGGCAGGCGTCGGCGCCTTCTTCAACGTTCTGAATTTCGGTCAGATGTACGGCCTGCACATCATGCTGCTGCCGATCGGGGTGACGTTCCTGGTCGTCGTGCACATCGTCATGGTCCGCGCCCGCGGTGTCGTCAAACCGATCGATCCGGAAGGGGGGACGCGGTCATGAAATCAATGGGAGCAACCCAGGAGGAGTACTACCGGGGTGTACGGATGGTGCCGTACGACCTCGTCAAGGAATTGATGCTCGCTCTAGCCGGTGTGGGCATCCTTGCACTCGCCGTCTCAGCGATCCTTTCCTCGCCGGACGTGGCGCCGATCACCATCGCTACGTGGGCGCAGAGCGACCCGGTTGACTTCGTCACCACTGCGACAAATGAGCTTGCCGGCTCGACCACTAGCGCGGGCTACGGCAACCCGTACAACACCAACGGTTCTGGCCAGGCCTGGGGCCCGATCGCTCCGCAGACGTGGTTCGGCACACGGATTCCGATCGATTCCGCCACTACGTTCGTGATCGAGCCGCTCCAGCGCGGGACGTCCAGCAACACCGAGCTCGCCACGGCGCTCGACACGTGGCAGAAGGCCGACTCTGATCAGCAGGGCAAGTGGACCGATGCGTACACAAAGGCATTGCCGAACGCGACGGTCAAGGACGGCAAGGTCACGGTGCCCGATGGCGACTACGGCCCGCTCCCTGTGATGATGTCCTACCTCTTGGGCATCGCCCAAACCGGCGGATTGGACGGTCTGCTGATGGTCAATGGCCGCTTCTATCAAACCGACTACACGCCCGCCCTGCTCTTCATGGGCGACGGGGGCTACCTGGCAGGGCAAGCCCAGCAGTGGAATCTGCTCGGCGATCAGTGGGGAATGATGAACGAGACCGGCCGCTACCCGGGCCAGACCTGGTTGTGGCTTTACACGATGTGGTACCAGGTGCCGCCGTTCACCAGTTCACCAGCGATTCAGGTTTCTTGGGACTCAATGCATCCAATGCCGACCTCGGGATCATCATCCTGATGACGCTTCTGACCGCCGCGCTCGCCCTGGTGCCGCTGATCCCGATCCTGCGCGACATCCCGCGCTGGGTGCCGATCCATCGACTGATCTGGCGCGGGTACTACGCGCCGAAAGCTCGTCAATAGATTGTCTTCCTTCTCTGGCGTAAGCGATGAGGTCTCGCCCCGAGTGGGGATCGACCTCTATTGGCTCCCGCTGGGCGCAGGCGGTAACTTTGTGCGCTTGAACGGACGGGTATATGAGGCAATAAAGGCGCGCCTAGATCGGCGGCAAGCATGTGACCTCTACCACTCCGCTCTCCAGGTTTACGTGCCTGAGGGACGCTATGTCGTCGAGAACACGCCAGTTGTTGACGACCTTGGGCGTGACCGGGGCGTGGTCGCAGAAGGCCCCGTGGGTGTGCGCTGGGCTGGTCGCTGGCGAATGTTCCGATATGAGCTACGCAGGTGGCGCGACGGTGCAATTGCTGATATCGACGAGGCGGTCGACAGTCCGCGACGACTGAGCGGCGATCTAAGCGACGCTCGACACATCCTCGAGCTGATGCCGCAGATGCCGACCCTCGTGTGGGGCCGCGACGAGCTCAAGGCAGGCGAAATGTGGAATTCGAACTCGATGATCTCCTGGTTGATCGCGCGCACCGGCCTTGACGTGGATTCGATAAAGCCGCCCGCCGGAGGACGTGCCCCTGGCTGGAAGGCCGGCGTCGTGGTGGCGGGTCGCGAGCCGGCGGTGGCTCCGCGTCGGGCGCTTCGACCGATGCCGGCCAGACACGCCAAATAGACGCAGCACTCCCTTTGCGCCCCACACGCCTATTGATGGCGAGTGATACGAACTTTTTGCACAAAGCGCGCCAAATCCGGCGCTGACCAGACGATCAAGGCAATTGCGACCGCCACGACTATCAGGGTCGCGCCACCTGCCTCCGCCCCCGCCTGACCTCCCGTCCAAAGCTCACTTCCCGACTGGCGCGCCTCGAACAGTCGATGATGCGCGCCGGGGATCGCGCCGAAAACCTCGGCAAACATGAAGTTGACGCCCCAGAGCAGCCCCATCGGCAGCCACAGCGCTCGCGTCGCGAGGTAGCCGACCGCGAGAAGCACACCGCCGGTCAAACCAACCACGACAGCGCTGAACACCGTGGCTTGTGGCGCGGTCAAGTGAATCGCACCGAAGAGAACCACGGCCAACGCGATCGCGGGCCATCGCCCCAGCCACTCGGCGAGGACACGGAAAACGATTCCATAGAAGAGGATGGCCTGCAGGGCGGCCGAGCCAAGCTCGAAGACCAGCGCCAGCGCCAGGTTGCCGCCGGAGCCGGCCAGATCCCCTGCGCCGCCGATCGAGTACGAGCCCGTCGCCGCCAGAATTCCAATCGAGCCGGCAGCAATAACTGCGCCGATAGTGAGTCCCACGACGACCATCGCCGCGCCCCGATCCAACGGCAGGCCGGCCTCGGCGAGCGATCGTTTCTCGATGAAGCGCGCGACCAGCCACAGCGCGAGGCCCGCGGCCAGGCCTGTGTAAACCTCCACCAGGACACCTCGCACGCTGATCGCGCTCGCACCTGTCGCCAGCAGCTGCGCCGGCAACAGCAACGCCACCGCCGCGACGATGCCGGCCGCGATTCGCACGAGGGGAAATTCAAGAATCCGCCGCCATCCCGACTTCGACTGCACGGCCGTCGCTCCCGCGCTCTCCAAACGGACGCTCACGGATTGCTCTCAGCCGGTGGCGTGTAACCCAGGCGGCCTCGGGTTGCCAGCACGATGGCCAGCGCCGCCAGAGCGAAAACGAAGACCGGGCCGACTTCGTTGTTCTTCGCCCCGGGAAGGATGGTGGTCGTCAGCCCTTGGGAAAAGTTGATGCACTGGTGAATCAAGATCGCGATCACCAGGCTGGCCTTCGTGTGATTGAAGGCCCAGGTGATGATCACTGAAAAGCTGACCGCCGCGACCAGGAATATGGCCAGGCCTGAGGCGGTGAGTCCCCCGTTCGTTGCTGAGAAGACGGGCGTGAAGTACTGCGGCAAGTGCCATCCGGCCCAGAGCACGCCCAGGATCAGAGTCCCGACCAGCGGACCCCAACGCTGCTGCAGACGAGGCAGCGCGAACCCGCGCCATCCAGGCTCTTCGAGCAAGGGACCGCCCGTGACCAGGATCACGACGAAGAAAACAGGCAGGAGCAGCAAGGTCGTGAGCGGAAGGCTGAACGAGCTGAACGCGCCCGGCACCAGCGCCAGGCCGAGCAGGTAGAGCGCAGGCATTCCGACAATCGCGAGCAAATACCAAGGCACACTGACGCGCCACAGCACGAGCCTCCGCAGGAGCTGTTTGACTCCGGCCCGGCCGGCCACGACCCCCGTCATCACAAATCCCGCCCCCACCGGACCGAGCAGCAGGGGCACGTCGGTCACGATCGTGTCCGGCAGCGGCCAGACGATCTCGAAGGCGATCACGTAAAACCATGAGATCGCGTAAGCCATCACGAAGTAGGAGACCAGCGGATAACGACGAAGCAACTGGACGAAGCCGCCTGCCGTCCGCGTCGTGGCCTGTGCGTTGGCTGCTTGCATGATCCTCACGCCCTCGCCGGCCGGGTGACCAACGCGGGAGCACCCACGTCAGCGTTGTCGCGATAGCCCAGCCGTCCCCGCGTGAGAGCGATGACCAGCACGGCAACGACAGCGATTGCCACGTAGAGCAGACGCCCATCGATCCCCGGATAGAAAGCGGCCAGCACAGCTCCCGATGCGGTGGTGTCGATGGAAGCGTGCATCAAGGCCACGACCGGTAGGCTGCCCCTGGTCGCGTTGAACGCCCAGGTGATCACGATCCGGACTGGGATGGAGAACAAGACAAGGAGGTAGATCGCGTACTCGAGCACGTGGACACCCTGCGGCCTGGCGTTGTCGATCAGGCCGCCCGTGATGAAAAAGAGCGGCAGATGCACGAACCCAAAGCACGGAGCCACCGCGATGCTGGCCATCAACGGCCCCCAACGCTTTTGCAGCCGCGCCGTCAAAAAGCCCATCCACGCGCCTTCTTCCCAGACCGAGATGAGGATCGCGATGAGAGCTACGTTCAGCAGATAGGTGGTGGGGAACACCGACCCGTGATTGCCGAACGGGCTCAGCGCGCCGCCGCCACGTCCTATGAGACCGACGATGACCAGGAGGACCGGGGCGCCGAAAACCGCCATCAGGTACCACTGCGGCGCCGCACGAAACTGGTAGTAGTGACGGCGAAGCGCTTTAACGCCTTCCTTGCCGTCGGCGAGCCGGGTGACCAGGTACGCAACTCCGGTCAAGCCGAAGATGGTGACCAGCAGGATGCCCACCTGAGCCGGGATGTCCACTGGCAGGACTCCGAGCCCTGATTTGCCCAGCACAGCTGGAAGAAAGAGGATCCAGCTGACCGGATAGAGAATCAGCAGGAAGGCCGTCACCGGGTGTTTGGCGATCCTCTGCTTGATTGAATCCACGGCGGCCACCTCCACGAAGTTGATGCAGCGAGCATCCGCAGTTTCGTGCGACGGCGAAAGTGCCCGAGATCAGCTCTTGACCATGACTGCGATCACGGCTGCTATCTACCCCCGGTCACTTGGAATGCGACCTCGCCGGCTGTACTCTCGGCCTGGTGATGGGTCGGGCCGAGAGATGGGGAAGGTACGCCGCGCTGACCGCGCTGGCGCTGATGTGGCCGGCAGTCGAGGCCTACCTGCAGGGGACGGTCGTTGGCACGGCTGTCCCGATCTTCAGTGTCGCGGCGGTGGCTTACTGCGCGATTTACGCCTGGTACTGCCTCTTCGGCTTCAGATCGCACGGACTGGCCGTTCCATCCGCCACCGTGGGATCCCTGACGCTGGTCGCCGTGGCACTCGATCACCTCGCCGGCCAGGTGTCGGCAAACTACTTCCTGATTCCCCTCCTGGTCGCGGGCTTCAGTCTCCCGCCGCGGCGCGCGCTTATCGCGCTTGGCCTGGTGGGAGCCACGACGCTGCTGGAGGTGATACTGCTGGCCCGGCTGCCGACCGCCGAGCTCGTGCTTCAGGCGGTGCTGGTTCTGCCGGGTGTGGTGCTCTTCGGCGGTGCCGCAATGGTACTTCGCTACCTTCTCGACACTCTGTCTCAGCTGCGCGCGGCGCGGGCCGAAATCGCCCAGCATGCGGCCGGCCAGGAGCGGTATCGGATCGCCCGCGACCTCCACGATCTGCTCGGTCACAGTCTCTCGCTGATCACCCTGAAAGGGGAGCTGGCGACACGGCTCCTCCCTGAGGGAGTGCAGGGAGCCGATGAGGTTCGGGACATCGTTGGTCTCAGCCGGGATGCGCTTCAGCAGGTGCGAGAGGCGGTGTCAGGTTATCGGCAGCCGACTCTCGCCACCGAGCTCACCGCGGCTCGAGTCGCACTTGAGGCTGCAGGAATTGAAGTCGACGTCAAGCAGAGCCTGGGAGCGCTCGACCGCGAAACAGAAGCAGTGTTGGGCTGGGTGGTGCGCGAGGCGACGACCAACGTCATCCGGCATTCCGGAGCCAAGCACTGCGGGATCACCTTGAATCGAACTGACGGCCGGCTGCAGGTAGAGGTCGTGAATGACGGCTGGCGCGTGCCCCAGGCACCGGCAGGCAATGGCCTGCGAGGGCTCGATGAGCGGCTTGCCCTCCTGGGCGGAACGCTGGAAGCCTCCGCGCTGCCTGATGCTGGATTCCTGCTCCGAGCGACGATTCTGGGTTCCGGCCACCCGCGGCCGGACGCCATCAAAGCCGAGGCATCTACATGATTCGCGTCCTTCTCGCGGAGGATCAGGCGATGGTGCGAGGGGCGTTGCGTGCCCTTCTCGCGATGGAGGCGGATATCGAGGTCGTCGGGGAGGTGGCCAGGGCCGACGAGGTGGTCGCCGCAGCGTTAACCAACCGGCCTGACGTGGCCTTGATGGACATTGAGATGCCAGGCGGGGATGGGATTTCAGCGGCCGCCGCGTTGCACGAGGCGCTGCCCCAGTGTCGCAGCCTGATCCTCACAACATTTGGCAAGCCGGGGTTCCTGCGGCGCGCGATGACCACGGGCACCTATGGGTTCTTGCTCAAGGACGCACCGCCCGAGCAGCTTGCGCTCGCGATCCGGAGGACAGCGCGAGGCGAACGTGTGGTCGACCCTGGCCTGGCCGCGCTGGCTCTGAGCGAAGGTGTCAGCCCTTTGACCGAAAGAGAACGGCAGGTCCTCGCGGCGACTGACCGAGGCGCCGACCTGGAGGAGATTGCCCGAACGCTCTTCCTTTCCCACGGCACCGTTCGCAACCACCTTTCGAACGCGATTCAGAAGCTTGGTGCGCGCAACCGTTCGGAGGCGGCGCGGATGGCCGAGGCGAAAGGATGGTTGTGAGGATGGCGCGCTCTGTCGCCTGGGGCGGCGTCGTCCTTACGGCCGCGTGCATCCCCCTCGCGGGCCTGATCATCTCGCAACCGCATCGCCTGCCGCTGAGCATCGAAGACGAGCTCAGGTCGCCATTTGCATGGGTGGGAGTGCTCGCCTTCTCGATCGTCGGCGCCCTTATCGTGTCGCGCCACCCACGCCACCTGGTCGGCTGGATTTTCTGCGTTTCGGGACTCTCTGCCGGCATTTCAGCGGTTGCGGCAGCCTATTCAGAGATCGGGCTGGCAGTGCCGGGACTGGTGCAAGGCGCCGCGGTCGCCGACGCCGTTTCCAGCCTGGCCTTCATCGTCGGTTTCCTGGCCCCGACAACGCTCGGGCTGCTCCTCTTTCCTGGTGGCCGCCTCCCCTCGGCACGATGGCGCCCGATCGTTTACCTTGCCGTGGCTTCGCTGGCGCTGCAGTTCATCGCGGCGCTTCTTGGACAGACGGGCCTTGCCCATGCGTTGAATGCCGCCGGCATCGTTGGCAGCGTGGCCACGACCGTGGCGGCCGTGTCCTCGCTGGTTGGCCGGTTCCGCGGCGGATCGCCTGAAACGCGGCAACAGGTCAAATGGGTCGCCGTCGCCGGCGCCGTCGTGGCGGTGGATCTTGCCTTCGAAGTCGCGGTCTTTTGGATTCGGCCCGCCTTCTTCGTCGATGCGTTTCTCGTTTTCAACGTGGCCTACACCGCCGTACCAATCGCGGTCGGCGTGGCCATCCTGCGCTACCGCTTGTACGACATCGATCTGCTGATCAATCGAGCAATCGTCTACGTATCACTAAGCGCCCTTCTCGCTGGCGTCTACGCGGCCCTGGTGACGCTTCTTCAGAAGGTGTTCCTCGCCGTCACGGGACAACGCTCGGATGCCGCGATCGTGGTCACCGTGTTCCTCCTCGCGACGATCTTTACCCCTGCGCGCAACTCGCTCCAGTCCTTCGTCGACAAGCGTTTCAAGGATTCACGCGATCTCGAGCGCCTCATGCAAGCTCTCGAGAGCGAAGTGCAGTCGGTCATCGGCGTTTTGAGCCCTCACCGCCTTGCAAGCAGACTCCTTGACGACGCGGCGGAAGGGGCCCGCTCGCCTGCGGCCCTCTTCCTGCGAGGAACGAACTCGGACCAACCGACTTTCACGCATGGAGACTGGGACGGATCGACTGTCCTCGTGGTTCGGTTGCACGCCGGAGACCGTGAGATGGGAAAGCTGGCCCTTGGACCTCGGTTGGGCGGCGCCACCTTCAGCGCGCGCGATACGGCGCGGCTGCAAAAGACCGCGGACCTCGTGGCGACCGCATTTGCGATGTCGGCCGAGCAGGAAATCAACGGCGTGGGCTCCGCACACGCAGATTCCGCACGCTAGGCGCCAGCCGTGCGTATCTCAACGGCGCGATGCGCACGGCAGGCGTCAGACGTGCGGAATGTTCCGACAGCGCCCATTGGCCCGCGCGCGCTGAGCGCCGATTGCGTACCTTCGAGGGGTGAGCTTTTTCTTTCGGGCGGCTTATTTGCTCGGATTCAAGCCGTGGGATTCTGGAGTCCCGCCCCCCGAACTCGTCTCGGTGGTCGAGGGGCCTGAGCGGCTCAGGCCCGGCAAGGCGCTGGACGTCGGGTGCGGCACTGGGACCAACTGCATCTACATGGCGCAACACGGTTGGGACGCGGCGGGCGTCGACTTCGTGCCGCGAGCCATCGCACAAGCCAGGCGAAAGGCCGCCGCCGCCGGCGCGTCACCTCGATTCGTTGTCGGGGATGTCACTCGTCTCACCGAGGTTGGCGTTGGTGCGGGTTACGGACTGCTGCTTGACCTCGGATGCTTCCACAGCATCGGGGACGCGCGCCGAGATGCCTACGTCGACGGGGTCACCCAAGTTGCCAAGCAGGGTGCGACGATGCTGATGTTTGGCATGGTGAGGCGGGGAGAAGCGGGTCGCGTCGGTCCGAGGGGAATCGCCCGCGGGGAGGTGGCGCAACGATTCGCGTCCGGCTGGGAGATCGTCTCGGAAGACGCGGGCGGACCCATGTTCGGAAATGACACCGCCTGGTATCGCTTGCGCCGTCGCTGAGATGAAGTGGGTGACACGGAAGAACGCCGCTGTTGACCGGATCGCGTGCCCGTGGCTGATCCGGCGGTTCATCGATCCTGGAGCGGAGTTTCTGTACGTGGACGAGGGCGAAGTCTCTCGTGTCGCGCGCGAACAAGGAGCCGAACCCTTCGACGTCGAGGGCGCCGAGCTCGGACACGTCGACGGCCGTTGCTCGTTCGAATCGATCATCGCCAGGTATGGCCTGAAGGATCCAGGGCTGCGCCGTATGGCGGACATCGTTCACGGCGCCGACATCCAGGCCGACATCGCTCGGACACCCGAGGCGGCCGGCCTCAAAGCGATCGCGATGGGATTTCGACGCCTCTATGGCGATCGCGACCTCGAGAAGCTCGAGGCCGAGATGCCGGTTTATGACGCTCTGTATGCGTGGTGCACCGCGACAGCCGAAACGGTGTCCTGACCTACGCGAGGTTTGGTCGGGGTCGCGATCCGGTAGACTGACACGTGACGCATGGTGCGTCGCCCGCTCGGGTCCTCTCTTCCTGTCACAGCACAGAGTCCTGTAGATCGCGGCAAATAAGAAGAAAAAGAGAGGCACCCTGGAGCTTCGTTGCAGACATTCGCCGAAGCCGGCGTAAGCGCGCCCGTCGGAGCCGCGCTGACCCGGCAGCAAATCAGTACCCTCAATCGCGTTCAATCCGAATCCATCCCAGCCCTCCTCGACGGCCGCGACGTCGTCATTCAATCGCCGACCGGCAGCGGCAAGACGCTGGCCTTCCTAGTTCCACTCCTCGACCGACTCGAGCGGGGCAAGCCCGGCCCGCAAGCCCTGATCGTGACGCCTACGCGGGAGCTGGCGATCCAGGTCCAGGCCGTCTTCCAGTCGCTCGATTCGGGCTGGCGCACCGCGCTGCTTTATGGCGGCGTCGGCTATCACACCCAAACGGCTGCCTTGAAGCGAGGCGTCGATGTGGTCATCGGAACGCCCGGCCGCATCCTCGACATGGTCAGCAAGCGGCTGGTCTCGCTGAGCCGGCTCGAATACCTGGTGCTCGATGAGGCAGACCAGATGTTTGACGCCGGCTTCGCAAGAGACGTCGAAAAGATCATTGGCCTCACCTATTCCCCGCAGACCGTCCTTGCGTCGGCGACGATGCCGGACTGGGTTTCCAGGATGATCGCCAAGCATCTTCAGGAGCCGGTGTTCGTGAAGGTCGTCGCCGAAGGACCCTCGCTGCTGGAGCACGGGTTCGTGCGGACCCAGCGTGGTGCGAAGCTGCGCGTGCTGAGCGACATCCTGCGCAAGCAGGGAACCGCGATCGTGTTTGGCCGGACCAAGCACGGCGTGCAAAGGCTCAACCGTGACCTGCAGCGGCTCGGCCATCGTTCGGTCGAGCTCCAGGGCAACATGGCCCAGAGCGCGCGCGACCGCGTGATGCAGTCCTTCAGGAACGAACGTGCGGACGTGCTCGTGGCGACCAACGTCGCGGCCCGCGGCCTCGATGTGAGCCACGTCGACCTGGTCATCAACTACGACCTCCCTGACACGGCTGATGCAATGACTCATCGCATCGGACGGACCGCCCGCAACGGCAACTCCGGCCGTGCTCTTACTTTCATCACCGACGAAGACCACGACAACTGGGCCAAGCTGCGCCGTCAGGGCGCACCGCTGCTCCGGACCGTCGATACCTCCGAGCTGACGCGCGACGGCGCCTGGTCATACGTGGCAGATCCACCGCAGCAGAGCAGGCCTGTGCAGGGCGGGACGATCTCGCGCACGAGGAAACCGACAAGTCAGCGCCGGCGCCGGTAGGTCGGTCTAGACTGACACCGACAGGCTGGCGTTCCTCCGCGAACCTGCCGTCCCTCGGCTGAGGAGGAACAAGGGGTCCGCAATGAACGCTGTCCGTATCGCAACCGCTCTACTGGTCGATGACGACGCCGCCTCGAGCCAGGCCCACCAGCTACGCCTGGAGGACGACGGCTACAGCGTCGTCACCGCCCGCGACAGGACCGAGGGTCTCGGCCGAGCGAGGCAGGGCGGTCCGAACGTGATCTTCATCCATCTCGGCGCCAACGGAGCAGGGAGCCTTCCTTTCATCGAGGCCCTTCGCTCCGACGACGCCTGCCGGCATATCCCGGTCGTGGTCCTGACGAGTCAATCGGGCATCAAGGCCAGGGCGAAGCTGCGACCGGTGAACCGAGACCTCTGGTAGAGGTCACGGCGGATTCGGGCGCCATCACTCGGTGTGCCGGCGACTGACGTTGTCCGTTTCGCAGCTCCATGTTCGCGCTGTGTACCAGACGACGGCATGGCTGCTCGCGGGGCAGGAGCCAGACGCTGATTGGCTCGCGGCCGCCGGCGACGCAGACAGTCCCTTGATGAGGTAACCGCCGGCGCCTCCCAGCACGAAGACGGACAAAAACGCAATCAGCAGCACTGCGGTCCGGATCGAAAACATCTTCGTGCTCCTTCGCTTGATGGATC
>VBII01000322.1 GCA_005887735.1 Chloroflexota bacterium | reverse complement strand
GGCTTGCCTATGGGATGCTCCACGACCGGCAGGCGGCCGAGGATGCGGTGCAGGAGGCGGCGATCCGCGCGTGGCGGAAGCTGAACAACCTGCGCCCAGGGACGGAGATGCGTCCCTGGTTCCTGGGGATCGTGGCCAACCAGTGCCGGACGACGATGCGCGGTCGTTGGTGGTCCGTCCTGCGGCTGGACGCCCCACCTTCATCGGCGGGTTTCGGGTTCGAGGACCAGATCGCGACCGGGGAGGATCTTCGCGTTGCTCTGCGCCGGTTGGCGCCGGAGCATCGCGAGGTGATCGTCCTTCACTACTACCTCGACCTGCCGCTGGACGAGGTGGCCGCGGTCGCCGGCATCCCGGTCGGCACGGTCAAGTCGCGCATCAACCG
>VBII01000077.1 GCA_005887735.1 Chloroflexota bacterium | reverse complement strand
GCCGCGCGCGCGCGCTGCTCGACGAGCAGCACAGCTTTGCCCACTCCCGCCAGTCGCTTGACGTGTTCCCGAAGCAGGCTGTCGGCGAGCTTGGGGCTGAGGTTCGCGGTGGGCTCGTCCAGGATGAGCACCTGCGGATCGAGCATCAACACGCGCGCGATGGCAAGCATCTTTCGCTCTCCGCCGCTCAGCTTGTCCGCGCGCCGCTTGAGCATCGGCGGCAGCGCCGGGAACACCTGACCGACCTCCTCCACCCGTTTCCGCACGCGGCCGGACTCAAGGAGATAGCCTCCCATCTCGAGGTTTTCCAGGACCGTGAGAGGCTCGAAGATGTCGTTGACCTGCGGCACGTAGCCGACACCGCGGCGCGCCAGCTCCTCGGGTGGTCGGTTGGTCACGTCCTGGTCGCCGAGGAGCACCTTGCCGCCGGTCACGCGCAGGATCCCGACCAGGCTCTTCAGCAGAGTGCTCTTGCCCGCGCCGTTGGGGCCGATCACAGCCACGATCTCCGCCGGGCCGACCGCGATCGATACCTCGCGAATCACCGGGACGCCGCCATATCCGGACGTGACCCCCTCCGCGCGAAGGCTCGGTGCCGGCCGCGACTGCTCGACGAAGGGCTGCCTATCCAACAAGGTAAGCGTCGACAATCTCCCGCTGGCGCCGCAGGCTGGCCATCGTCCCGCTGCCGATCAGCTTCCCCTGCGCCATCACGAACACGGAATCGCACAGCTGCTCGACGAGGTGCAGCTCGTGCTCGACCATCAGGATCGTCAACCCGTCGGCGCGTAGTGATTGCAGGTAGAACTGGATCTGCTCGATAACTCTCGGATGGACGCCGGACATCGGCTCGTCGAGCAATAGGCAACGCGGGTGCAGCATGAGCGCGCGCATGATCTCGATCAGGCGCTTCTGCCCGCCGCTCATCAGCCCGGCGTAGTCAGACTCCTTCGCGCTCATGCCGAAGCGTTTGAGCAGGCCGCGCGCCTCGTCGACGAGCCTCTCCTCGTCCTTGACCCAGTACCGCCTTCCCATCAGCGCTCCGAACAGCGAGTCGCCGCGGTGATGAGGCGCGGCGACGAGAAGGTTCTCGAGCACCGTCAGCCGCGCAAATTCCGAGGGAAGCTGGAAGGTGCGGGCCAGTCCGCGACGTGCTCGCCTGTACGTCGGAAGCCGCGTGATGTCCTCGCCCTCGAACAGGATCCTGCCGTTGCTCGCCGGAAGCGTGCCGGCGACGACGGCCATGAAGGTGGATTTGCCCGCGCCGTTCGGGCCGATCAGGCCGGTGATCTTTCCTCTCGGCACCTCGAGCGAGACACCGTCGACGGCGTGCATGCCTTCGAAGTGGCGGTGGATGTCTTCCGCGATCAGCATTGGACCCTCGGCCGCTTCCGGGCGCTCGCGCTCAGGCTGTGCGGACATGTTCCACCAGCTCCGCCTCGGGGCTGCCTTCAAAGATGCGATGCGGCTCGGGCCGCACGCCTTCGGGCCGGAACCAGAGAAAGCCGAGGATGAACAGGCCGATCGCGACCCACTCGAGCGCGGGGATGAGGTTCGGGGGGCCGATGTTCATCCGGATCAGCTGCCGCGTGACCTCCTCGAAGCCGACCGGCACGAGAAGGGCGCCCAGGATCGCGCCCAGGTTGTTGCCCCGGCCGCCGACGATCAGCGCGGCGAACAGGATGATGGTCTCGGGATAGAGCCAGGTGGAGGGCGCCCAGGGCGCCGCCGACGATGAACATCGTCATCTTCAACGCCACCGGGTTCTTGCCCAGCGCGGTGGCCGCCAGCTCGTGCTCGCGCATGGCCCGCAGCGTGCGGCCGTATGGCGAGTTGACGATTCGCGCGGCGAGAAACCACACGAGCCCGACGCAGACCGCGGTCAGCCCGATGTACAGGTAAAGGTAGTTATCCGTGCCGGTGTCGACCTGGTTCTCCAGCGGTTGTGGGACCAGGGCGAGACCCGCCGCGCCGTTGAGGAACGGGCGCGCGTTGTTGATCACGGTGTTCGCGATGATCGACGTCACAAGCAACGCGATGGCCTGGTAGTCGCTGCGCAGCTTCCTCAGGACCACCAGACCGACGGGGATCGCAAGCAGGGCCCCCGCGAGCGCCCCGCCGATCCAGGGGATCGGGAACGGCAGCTGATACCCGCCGACATAGACCTGGAAGCTGTAATCGGCCGCGGTGTGGGGCGGCATTGAGAGGACGGCGGCGGCATATGCACCGGCTGCCTGGAACACGATGAAGCTGAAGTTGACGATCCCCGAAACGCCGAACTGGAGATTGAGGGCGAGGACGGCGATGATGTCGACGCCCGCGTAGATCAGCAGGTTGGCCGCGTAGTAAGTGTTCATCCGGCGGCCGCCAGCGCTCCTCGTTTCGCCAGCAGTCCCTGTGGTCGCAGCACCATCACCAGGACGAGGATGCCGAAGGCCACGACCTCCTTGTACTCGGGCGACCAGGCCGCGGCGCTGAGCTCGGTGACGAGACCGATGATCACCGCACCGATCATTGCGCCGTAAGGCTGGCCCGCGCCTCCGAGGACAGCCGCGGCCAGCGCCGTGATGAGAAACCCAGCGCCGCTTGCGATCACGAACGAGTCCGAGTTCAACGCCGCGACGACTCCGGCCAGGCCACAAAGAGCTCCTGTGATGAGCCATACCATGTCGATCACGCGCTGCGTGGGAATGCCGCAGTTACGGGCCAGCATCGGGTTGGCCGCCGTGGCCCGCATCGCCTTGCCGAGCCGCGTGTAGCACAGCAGCGCGTGGATGCCAAGCATCACCGCCAGCGAGAGCACGATGATCGCGATCTGGTTGTTCGTGAGGACGATGTCGCCGAGTCGAACCAGGCTTCCGGCGTGCTCCTGGTACGAGACGCTGAAGTAGCCGACGATCGGCAGCAACAGGTTGGCGAGCATGAGCGAGACGGCGAGGGAGACGATGACCATGCCGAGGTGGGATGTGCCCTTGCGCTGAAACGGGGCATAGACCAGACGGTTCAGAAGGAATGAGAAGACGGCGCCGAAGACCGCCCCGGCTATCATCCCGACCCAGATCGTGACGCCCGCACGGTTGATGTAATAGGCGACGTAAGCGGATGAGATCATCACCTGCCCGTAAGCCAGGTTGATCATGTTCGTGATACCGAACTGCATCGTGAACCCGACCGCCGCCAGGGCGATCACGGACATGCTGACGAGGCCGAACCCGAAGGCCGCTGCGAAGATGCTCACGGCGTTCGCGTCCTTCTGTTCCTGGAAACTACGTCAGATACCGCCTGCTTGGCTGATCTTCGACGTCTGGTCGGGGGTCAATTCCTTGACTTTGACCTCGCCGCCCGTGGCGTCGTACTTGACGAGGATGTAGCCCGCCACCGAGTTGTTGTGATCGTCGAAGCTGTTGGCGCCGCCGGCGCCCTCGAACTTGATCGATTTGTTTGCCTTCAGCGCGTCGACGCCTTCCTTGTAGGTGTGGACGACCGTCGCCCCCGAGGTGCCGTTGGCGATCTCCTTGATCTTCGAGTTGTACACCGTCGGGTCGTGGCTGTTGGTCGCGATCATCGCGAGCGCGGTCATGATGATCCCGTCGTAGAGGTGGAGAGTCGATCCGCGCTGCTTGTACTTGGGTGCATCAGCGAATTGAGATGCGGCAGCGTTGAGGTTGGTCTGGAACTCGGTGTAAGCCGGGCCAGAGAACGTGTACCCGAGGTCGACGCCGCCGTAGTTCTTGACCAGGTTGTCGACGCCGATCGCGTCGCTCACCTGCTTGAACCACTGCGGGTCGATGGTGGCCGACGTGCCGATGAACGGGGTCACCGTGCCGCCGTTCAGGGTCTTGTACTCGCCCATGAACGTGCCGGCCGAACCGAGCGCCTCAGTGAAGATCACGTCGGGCTTGTAGGCGATCACCTGGGTGACCTCGGTCCGATAGTCGGAGGCGCCAAGGGTGATCGGGAAGTTCTTCACCTGCCCACCGAGCTTGGTGAACGCATTGGTGGCAGGCTCGACGAAGGACTGCGACCCGATGTCGTTGCCGAAGACGAGGGCCGCCTTTTTGAACGGCGCCGGGCTGGGCCCGTAAAGCGCCCAACCGACCATGGCATAGGCGTCATAGATGTCGGCCGGGACGAGCCGGTGGAAGTACGCGACGGCCGACGCCTCATCCGAGGTGCATCCGATCACTGCCATGAGGTTCGAGTTGCCGGCGACCATGGAGCTGGCCGCGGGCGCCGCGTCAGCGGGCTCCCCGCGGGTGTCGAACTGCTGGCACTTGACATGGCGTCCGCCGACGCCGCCGTTGTTGTTGATGGCCGGGGCGGCGGCGAGACAGGCCGCGTAGTACGCGGGCCCAAGTCCCGCGTCCGCTCCTGAGAACGGCGCGAGAACGCCGACCAGGAGATCCCCCGAGCCAAGGCCCCCTCCCGAGGAGCTGCCGCCGCCGCACGCAGCAAGCATCAGGAGCGCCAATGAGCAAGCCGCCGAGCCGATTCGCATCCTTGCGTGGAAGGTCTTCACTGCTCCTCCCCTTGAGCAAAAACCCTTGCCGAATTGTCGACATTATTGAGGATAATCTCTTCTACAGCAAGAGATGAAGCGCCGTCCTGTGCGTGCCGACCCCTATCACAAGCTGCGCGAGGCGATCGTCAGCGGCCAGCTCCATCCCAACGAGCGGCTGGTCGAAGCGGCGATAGCCGAGCGGATTGGCGCGGGCCGTACGGCAGTCCGCGCCGCCCTGGTGCGGCTGGACCAGGAAGGCCTGGTCGAGCTCGAACGCAACCGGGGCGCGCGGGTGCGACACATCTCGGATGGCGAGGCGCTGGAGATCGAGGAGGTGCGCGCGGTCCTCGAAGCCATGCTGGCGCGCCGGGCCGCGACCCGCGTCAGCGCTGAGGGCCTGAGCGCCTTGCGCCAGGTCATGATCCAGATGCGCGAACGCGTCGCGGCGGGCGATTCGATCGGTTATTCGGAGTTGAACGCGACATTCCACCAGACCATCTGGACCGCCGCCGGCCATCCGACCGCCAGCCGGCTCGTGGCCGGCCTCAAATCGCAGGGGATCCGGTTCCAGTACCAGACCGCCCTGCGGCCCGGGCGCGCGGAGCGCTCGCTGCGCGAGCACGAAGCCATCTTTGCCGCGCTGAAGGCCCATGACGGCGACGCCGCCGAGGCGGCGATGCGCGAGCACCTGGCCGAAGTCCTTGACACGCTGAGATGGGCGATCGACACCCAGCACCGCACGGCCCGCTGGCTGCCCGGCTAGTCGCCTCGTAACGCGACCGCCTCGGCCAGCTTGGCCAGCCCATACAGGGTCCGCAGCGAGGGCACTGCGACGCCCCGCCAGTCGGCGATCTCGATCACGGCCCCAAGCAGGGCGTCGAGCTCCAGCGCCTTGTGGGCTTCAAGGTCCTGCAGCATCGATGTCTTGTGCTCGCCCACGCCGGCCGCGCCCTGCATCCGTTTCTCGATGCTGACGGGAAGCTCGACGTCGAGCGATCGCGCCACCGACGCGACCTCCTCCATGAGCGTCCGGATGAGCGCTCGGCTCGCCTCCGAATCGAACATCTCGCCGAGCGTCGCGCGTGTGACGGCGCTGACGGGGTTCAAGGTTGCGTTGCCCAAGAGCTTCAACCAGATCTCGTTGCGAAGGCGCGACTGTGCCGGCGCCTTGAACCCGGCCGCGGAGAGCATGGTGCAGATTTTCTGCAAGCGCTCGGTCTTCGCACCATCCGGCTCGCCAAGCGAGAACCGATCTCCCTCTTCGTGCTCCACGACGCCCGGCGCCACGATCGTCGCCGCCGGGTACACGACGCACCCGACCACCTGCTGCTCTGGGATGCTGCGTGCGATCACGCCGCCAGGGTCGACCGACTCGAGATGCCGGTCAGGGAAGTACCACCAGGGAATTCCGTTCATCGCACCTACGACGCACGCGCCGTCCTTGAGCGCCTCGCCGATTCGCGGTGCGACACCGGGAATGCTGTGGGCCTTCAGCGTGATGAAGATGATGTCGGCCTCGGCGACGGCGCTCATGTCGTCGGTGCAGCGGGGGTGGGCGGTGAACTCATCGCGCCCCTTTCGAACCGTGACGCCGTTGGCTTGCATCGCCTCCAGGTGCGCGCCGCGGGCGATCAGGATGACGTCTTCGCCGCTTCGCGCGAGGTGGCCGCCCAGCAGGCCGCCGATCGCTCCCGCGCCGACGATGGCGACCGTCATCTGGCCAGGAGTGCGTCGGCGACCGACCTGCGTTGGATCTTCCCGGTGGCCGTACGCGGGATCTTCTCGACCAGGTAAAGCTTTTTCGGGACCTTGTGATCGGCGAGGCGCTCGCGGGCGAAAGCCACCAGCTCTTTTTCCGTCGCGGGGCTTTTCAAAACCACCGCCGCCGCCACCTCCTCGCCCCACGCGGCGTGGGGGATTCCGAATGCGACGGCTTCGGCGACAGCCGGGTGCTGCAGCAGCACATCGTCGATTTCCCGCGGAGCGATCTTCTCCCCGCCGCGGTTGATCATCTCCTTGAGCCGGCCGACCAGCGAGAGGTACCCGTCGCCGTCGAGAAAACCCAGGTCGCCGGTGCGGAACCAACCATCGGTGAACGACTTCGCGTTCGCGTCGGTGTTGTTCGCGTACGCGTCGATGATGCTCGGTCCCTGGATCACCACCTCGCCGTGGGCATATGGCGCCAGCACATTTCCCCGTTCATCCATGACCGCGATCCGGATTCCCGTCTCGACCCCGACCGTGCCGGCCCGCCGCTCGCCTGGCGGCAGCGGGTTGGACGCCATCTGGTGCGACGCCTCCGTCATGCCATAGGCCTCGAGCACCGGCGCGCCGAATCTCGACTCGAGCTGCCGCATCACCTCAGGAGCAAGGGCCGAGGAGCTCGAGCGGATGAAGCGCAGCCTCTCCGCGCCGTGTGGGCGTTCGCCACGGTTGCGGAGCAGGAGCATCTGGTGCATCGTGGGCACGGCCGAGTACCAGGTCGCGCCATGCTCGGCGGCCGCGGGCCAGAACGTCATCGCGTCGAACGCCGGCGGCACAACCACGGTGCCGCCCGACCAGAACGTCGCCATGGTCGAGGCCATCAGGCCATGGATGTGAAAAAGCGGCATGACGCACAACGCCACGTCGTCCGCGCCCAGGTTGTAGGTGCGCGCGATGTTCTCGGCCGAGAAGGCGAGATTGCGCTGCCGGAGCGGCACCAGCTTAGGCCGGCTGGTCGTGCCGCTGGTGTGCAGCACCAGCGCAACGTCATCGGCGCCGGCAGCGCTTGCGGTGCGCGAGCCGGCGCGCGGCGAGCTGCTTTCGAGGACGACCCTGCCCGCCGCGTCGGTCGCGGCCTCGACCAGGACTGCGCCCGCCGGCAGGGCCCGCCGGGCCGCCTCTCCACCTCCGGGCGGGACGACCAGCGCGGTCGCCTCGGTGTCCTCGAGATAGAAGCGAAACTCCTCTTCCTTGTAGGCATGGTTCAACGGAGCGGCCGTTCCCGTCGTGGCCGCGGCGAGGAACAGCACGATCGTCTCGACGCTGTTGGGCAGGACCAGCGCGATGCGCCGGCCACGCCCGAGACCAAGCTGGGCCAGGCCGTCAGCGGCGGCCTCGACCTGCTCGCGTAGCTGCCCGTACGTGAGGCGCGGCCCGCCAGGGACGGCGATCGCGGTCGCCCCCTTGTCGCCGCGTCCCAGAACCTCGTTCAGCGTATTCATCAGGCGTCGCCGGGTAGGCGCTGCCCGATCAGCAGCGCGCATTGGCGCATCAGCTCGAGGATCTCCTGCTGAATCTCAACCTGCTCCTTGCTCGCACCACAAAGAGTGCCAAAGAACCGGCCCCGGGGTGTGAACACGGGATAGGAGATGAAGGTGCGGATCTCGAGCAGCCTGGCGACGCTGCTGCTGGGAAACTGCTTCTGCGCGTCGGTCGTGTAGTGGGGACCGCCTTCCACGACGAACCGGCACACTCCCTCCGACCAGGGCAGGGTCACGTCCTCCGGGATGTGAAAGAAGTCGCTCCGGTTGCAGGAGAACACGATGTACTGCTCGTCCACGGTGAGCCTCGTCTGCGCCAGGTAGGTGGAGCTGAGCCCCGTCAGGTCGGCGAGCCTTGCAAGCACCCCCCGGGCGACCGTCTCGAGGTCGCTGCCTGACGCTGCCGCCTGCTCGAGCAGCTCGCGTGCGGACGGAGCCATGCGCAGTACGGTATCAACGTTGATTCGAAACCTCATCGGCGCCGAATCGCGCGCGCCGGCCGAAGGCGCGGGCACCCTGCCCGTCTACAACCCGGCGACGGGCGAGGTGATCGATCAAGTGCCGCTTTCGGGGGCGGCCGACGTCGATGCGGCGGCGGACGCCGCCGCCGGCGCTTATCGCGAGTGGTCGCGGACCTCCGTGATGGACCGCGTCCGGCTGATGTTCAGGTTCAAGTTGGTCCTCGAAGAGCACTTCGAGGAGCTGGCTTCGACAGTCACCCGGCATCACGGCAAGACGCTCGACGAGGCTCGCGGGGAAGTGAGACGAGGCATCGAAGTCGTTGATTTCGCATGCGGAGCGCCGACGCTGCTCCAGGGCCGCACCCTGCGCGATGTTTCAGGGGGCGTCGATCAGGATCTTTACCGCTACCCGGTTGGCGTCTGCGCAGGCGTCCCGCCCTTCAACTTCCCGGTGATGATCCCGTTGTGGATGTTCCCCCTGGCGGTGGTGGCGGGAAACACTTTTATCCTCAAGCCCTCGGAACGAACGCCGCTCGGCGGTGCGCGGCTGGGCGAGCTCTTCCTGGAGGCGGGATTTCCTCCAGGTGTCCTGAACGTCGTGCACGGCGCGGGCGACGCGGTCGAGGCGCTGGTCGCCCACCCGGCCGTCAGCGCGATCTCGTTCGTGGGCTCGGCGCCGGTGGCCCGCCGCGTGTACATGCAGGCAGCCGCGCACGGCAAGCGCGTCCAGGCCCTGGGCGGCGCGAAGAACCACATCGTCGTGATGCCCGACGCGGATCCTGCGCTTGCCGTCCCGGCAATTCTCAACTCGGCCTTTGGCAATCTGCTCGATCCGCTGCGCGACGCCGCATCGAAGATGGTCGTCGGGCCAGGCGACGAGGCTGGTGTTCAGGTCGGCCCGCTGATCCGCGCCGAGCACCGCGATCGCGTCGCCGCCTACGTCGGGAAGGGCGTCGATGAGGGGGCGGAGCTCGTCGTCGATGGAAGGCACGAGATGTCCCGGCGCGGGTTTTTCCTCGGCCCCACGATCCTGGACCGGGTGACACCGAGCATGGCGGTCGGTCGCGAGGAGATTTTTGGACCGGTGCTGTCGGTCAGCCGCGCGGCGACGTTGGACGAGGCGATCGAGCAGGCGAACCAGTCTTCGCTCGGCAACATGGCTACGATCTTCACCCAGTCAGGCCGGGCAGGTCGCGAGTTTCGGGAGCGAGTCGAATCGGGCATGACCGGAATCAACGTACCCATAGCCCAGCCCTTTGCCTTCTTTCCTTTCAGTGGATGGAAAGGCTCGTTCTTCGGAGATCTTCACGTCCACGGGACTGACGGAATCGATTTCTATACGCGCAAGAAGGTGGTGGTGACACGCTGGTGATCGGCAACATTTTCTCCTGGACCGTCACGGCGCTGTTCGGCGTGATCACGCTCCTCCTCGCCTTCGAGAGCTGGGCGCTGCTCACGAACCACACGCCGATCAGCAGCTACATCCGGTCCGGGGTGCATTCGTATCCGGGCGCGGCCCTCGTGATCGCGGTCGTGATCGGAATTCTGCTCGGACATTTCCTCTGGGGTCCGGCGTACGGCCGGACGTCGCCGGAAGGCATGAAGCCGTGACATTCACGCCCGAGTCGGTTCTCTCACTGATCGCGACCGCCTTCGCATTGGTCGCATTCCTTCTAATGCTCGAAGAGTCGATCGCCCTGAGCGCCGGGCGCGACCCGATGAGCAACAACGTGAGGGCGGCGGTTCGGCGATTTCCACGTGTCACCTACGCTTTGGCCGTCGTGATCGGCATGCTCCTCGGCCACCTGCTCTGGCCCTAGACCGGGTCGCGGCTCCGGCCCGGCTCGCGGATTGGGCCGGCACCGTGATGGTGCTCGGCTCGGCGGTCGCCTTCGGCACACTTTCAATCTTCGCCAAGCTCGCATACTCGGCGGGCCTGGGCACTGAGCAGCTGCTCGCGTTCCGGTTCGTCCTCGCGGCGATCGGCATGTGGGCGGTGTCGTTCGCGGTGGGCCAGAACCCCCTGCGGCTGCCGCGTCGGAAGGCGACCGGCCTGCTGGCGCTCGGTGGCGTCCTTTATCCGGCCCAGGCGCTGACTTACTTCTACGCATTGCGCACGCTGCCCGCGTCGTTATGCGTTCTCATCGTCTACATCTACCCGAGCCTGGTCGTGATCGCCGGCTGGCTTTTTCTTCGACGCAGGATCTCGGTGTGGCACGGAGCCGCGCTGGCCCTGAGCTTTCTCGGCGTTGCGATGCTCGTCGGCGGGGCGCGGTTCCAGCTCGCATCAGGGTTGATCTTCGCGTTCGCGGCCCCGTTTTGTTACACGGCATTCATCCTGCTCGGCGAGCGGGCCATGAGCTCGGTTCCGGCAGTCGCGGCGAGCGCCACGATGATGTCCGCCACCGCGATCGTGCTGTGCGTGGTGGCCGCGATCGAAGGCCGCCTCGGTCTGCCCCGCACTGGCGGCGCCTGGGCCGTGAGCGTGGGCATCGCGGTCATCCCGACCATGGTCGCAATCTCGCTGTTCCTGGCGGGATTGCCGCGCATCGGTGCCGCGCGCGCCGCGCTGCTCAGCACGCTCGAGCCCGTCGTGACCGTCTCGCTCGCGATCGCGTTGCTCGGCGATCGATTCTCATTACTCCAGGCGCTGGGTGGCGTTCTCGTCCTGCTGGCGGTGATCGTCGTCCAGGCGGCCCACCTCTGGAGACCCGGCCCGCCGAGCGCCCTCAGGTGATTTGGTCGCAGGGGAGGACGGGTGTCCTCCCCTGCGAGACCCCTCCCCCACAGGCCACGGTGGGTGGCGTTTGGTGGCTGACGCTTGGGGGACGGCCGGAGTGAATCCGGCCTACGGCCCCACCCCGTGATTGGTCGCAGGGGAGGACGGAGTCAATCCGGCCTACGGCCCCACCCCGATCAGGTGGTCGCGCAAACGACTCAGGATCGGGTGCACCTCGTGGGCGCCGTGCACCTCGGATGTATCGATGCCCCATTCCCGCTTCGCAAGCAGGAACGGATGCAGCTGGTCGCCGCCGATCGAGCCGTGTCCACCGGCCTGGTTTTCAAAGTTGAACTGCCTGCCACCCGAGAAGGCGCCGAACAAGACGATGTCGCCGGCGGCCTTGAACGAGTTGAGTCGCGAGAGCTGTGGAAGGAGGATGTCCGGGTCGTCGTAATGCGCTATCTCGGCCTTCGCCGCCGGACCGCGCACCTCTAGTCCTGCCTTCCAGAACACGTCCTCTTCACCGTCCCGCGCCATCACCAGAGCGATCTGCTCGAGACCAGACAGCCCGGGCACGAGCTGGGGATGGAGGGTCATCAGCTCGCGATAGCCGATGCGCTCACGCCGCTCGGCGAAGTAGAGGTGGGCAAGGCCGCCGGAAAAGATGGCATGGACTCGGCCCTGCGCCGCATCATCGGGTGGCCCATAGGCCTTGCCCTTCATCTCCTGGACGCGAAATCCGGGCAGCATCTCGGCCAGGACCTCGCCCAGCGGACGGCGGCCGGCGCCGGCAAACGGAATCGTGTCGACCTGCCCGTGATCGGAGAGAACGACGAGCTCGTAACCGTTGCCGCGCGCCGACGCGATCTTGCGAATCGAGTGATCCACGTGCTTGAGAGCGCGCCGCACCGACCGGTCGCCGGGCCCGAACGCGTGCGCTGACTCGTCAAACGCGTAAAAGCCCGCGTAGATGGGAGAGTAACCCTCGCGCATCGCCTGCTCAACGGCGTACCGGGTGAGGTGGTGGACGAAGATCTCCTCGACCACGTTCGTCACCACATAAGGACGCGCCGGGCGGCGCCCTTTGGACCTCGCCTCGGTGTAATCACCGGCGGTGCGAGCGAGCATGGCGACCGTCTGCCACACCCAATCTCCGAGATGGACAGGGTTGGCCAGGTACGGGACGAGCACTCTTGCGGCCGACCGTGACCTCTCCTCCTGCCCGTAGCTCCGGTCCTGGTAAGCGATGCCGAAGTCGTCCGCCGCGCCGGCCGGATAGCAGGCGGCGATGCAGGCTCCGCCTTTGGTCAGCGGCTCGCAGTCACGGAAATATGTGTCGGCGACCTTCTTGAAGCTCGATCTGGCGCCGAACTGCACGAGGACGCGTCGCTCGCGATCCCACCATCGAAAGCTCGGGATCTCCGCGTTGTCGCCGTAAAGGATCCCAGCCTGGGCGAAGGGTGTGGTCGAGGGCACGCCGCAGCGGTAGCGGTGCACGACGTATCCCTCGGCGTCGATCAGGTGCTGCACGAACGGCATTTCACCTTCGCGCAGGGCTTGCTCGAGGGAATCGGCGCTGACGCCGTCGACATGCAGGATGACGAGCTTGCGGCCCATCTAGATTTCCGCGAACACCGGCAGATGGTCCGAGGCACGGACGCTTCGGGTCCATGCGCGAGGCTTGGCGGGCACCGCGCCGGCGGCATAGATGGCGTCGAGCTTTTGCGCCGTCCAGTGGGTACGTCGCAGCCCGTGCGTGAGCTCGATGAGCCCCGCCTCGTGGGCCGTTCCCCGGATTCGCCGCCACAGCTGTAGACGCGGAGGTCCGAACGTGTTGAGGTCTCCGGCGATGATCGTCAACGGAACAGCCGGCCGTGCCCCCATGTCTGTGATGATCGCGCGGAACTGCTCGAGCTTATGGGTGAAACCGAGCACGTCGAGGTGCATCACGTAGACGCGAAGCTTCGCGGACTCGGCGCGTATGGCGATTCTCTTCTGGGGCGGAATCGCTCGCAGCAGGGTGCGCTCCGCCCTTGTCATGTGCGGAATGGACAGGTCGCTCAGCGAGACGACGTGAAGAGAATCATGCTCGAACAGGGCGCTGCGCCAGATCAGCGCGTTGGCCTGTTCCCGTCCGCGGAAGAGCTGCGCGGTGGCCTGGAAATACGAGTACCGGTCGCCGAGCGCCTCCGCGATCAGCTCCGCGTCGGGGCGGCCATCGTGCACCGAAGCCTCCTGCAGAGCAAAGAGGTCCAGACCGCGGAAGTCGGAAAGGGTGTGCACGGCCTCCAGCACTTTGCCGAGGCGAATGCCAAACAGGATGTTCCAGGTGCATATCCGCATGCGTGGATCAGAAAAGATCGA
>VBII01000078.1 GCA_005887735.1 Chloroflexota bacterium | reverse complement strand
GCCGGCAAAGCTGATCAGGACTGTGCCAAAGCGGTTGGCGGGGATGGCGACTGAGACGCGTCCCGTCGAGCCGACCATGTCCTCGAGGCTGAACGTGCTCGTCGACTCGGCCTGGCGTAAAGCCTTGAACGAGCCGAAGACCACGCCTGCCCCGAGCGAGCCTACGAGAACGGCAACCAAGGTGGCGAGACCGACCCCGAGGCCGAAGCTATGGACGCCAAGCAGGCCGCCGACTCCAAACATGGCGAGGAAGCCGAGCAGCATTGGAGTCGGCGAGACGCCTCCGAGGTCGAAGCCGACGTGGATGGCATTCAGGAAGCCGCCGAAAAGGTCGTCGAAGATCAGCGTCAGGAGGAGGAGTCCGCCTCCCACCAACAGACAACCCCCGAACACCAGATCAGCCGTGGTCACGCCCGTTTCACCAGCGACTGCATCTTAGGACGACGCCCGAGAGAAGGCGTACTACTCGCCGACCGCCTTACGCCGGGGCGCTCTGACTCGCCTCCGTGCGGGTCGCTCGTCGCGTCGGATCACGCTCACCTGGATCGGCAGCACTCCCATGTTGACCAGCCCCGCCCATAGGCCTCCCGCGAGGAGTCCGATGAAGGCGCCGAGCAGCCCGACGACCAGACCGACCGCTGGGATGACCAGGAACCAGCGATCGGACAACGATTCGAGCGAATTGATCTGATCGCCGAGGGGCAAAAGCTGTTGGGTGACGCCGAGGCTATATCCCAACTGTGCCTGCCAGTCGACGATTGCGCCGGCGAACCAGCTGAGCATCGCCCCGAGCACCCCGCCGGCAAACAGTCCGAAGACAAATCCAGTGATCGCACCGGCGAACATCGCGCTGCGAATCGAAAGCCGGACGAGAAAGTCACTCACCATGCCGGGCGCCGCCTGACACGTGACAGACCAAATATCGCGACGATCAATAGCGCCGCCGGAAGGGCAAAACCGTACCCGATGTAGGGCAGCAGCCTCGAGTGCCGTTCGCTGGACGTGATCGCAACAGCGACGCCTTGCGAGCGAACAGCCGGCGGCGGAGCTGACGGCGCGACGAGGGCGAACGTCCGGCGCACCGCATCGCCGGCCGGGCGCAATGAGCCATCGGGCCGATAAAGGCCGAATCGCTCGACCGTGATTCCAGGACGCTGCGTCCAGTAGTCATCGAGAGACCACCACAGGGCGGCGCCTACGAAACCATCGGGTTCGGTGTCGAAGTAGGACGACATCTGGGCGTAGTAGGCATTGAACACGCGAACCTGCTGGGCTTCGTCTCTCGCGTCGTCCGCCCAGTGGCCGTACTCGAGCACCATGATGGGCTTGCGCGGGTAAGTCCGATGGGCTTGCAGGAGGGCGGACTGGATCGCCGCCCCCGAGAGCCGGCCGCCGTACAGCACTCCGTAGTACATGGTGTAGCCCGCCACGTCGAGGTGGGCGCTGGTCGGATCGGCTGGGTCGGTGGCGCTGGCGGCCTGGCCGGTGAGGCGGGTCCCGTCGATTCTCCGGTCGAGCGCGTGGAGAGTGTCGAGCGCCGCGACGCGCTCGGAGTCGCCCGTGGACTCATTCGCAAACCCGTGAAACAGGACGCTGGGGCGGTTGAAGTCGCGCAGGTCCATCTCGGCGAGCATCTGTTGCGGGATACCGCGATCAATCGCGATCGAGAACGTCTGCGGCGTGAAGTGATACAGCGGAATCTCCTCCCACACCGCGATTCCCAGGCGATCGGTCAGCACCGGGAGCATCTGATTGGCCGGATGATGGTCGACGCGCACAAGGTCTGCGTGCACATCCGCTGCACGCCCCAGAATCGCCGCGATGTCCGCCGCGGACGTCAACGGCCCGCCCGCCGGCTCGCCCTGCCGGACCGGCAGCTGTGCCTCCTCGTGGAGGGCCATGCCGTTGAACACGATCGGGTTGCCGTTGAGCAGGATGCGCGGCGCTGCCGAGTCGACCCTCACCTGCCTGAGGCCGAAGCTTGTGAACAGGTCGTCGACCTGCGCATCGCCGGCGATGACGGTGACCTGCAGCACGTACAGCGCCGGAAGGCTTGGGCTCCAGAGGTCCGCCGAGCGGATGGAAAACGGCGCCGCGACGCGAAACACCGAGTCGCCGCTCACGTTGCCGAGGTCGACGCGATGGTCGAGCAGGGGCTGAACGCCGGGCGGCACCAGGCTGCTTGCGTCGGGGTTCAGACGGTTGCTCGCATTCACCTGTGTCGGCCATAAGCGGACCTCGATCGCGCTCTTGGCGCTGTCGACGCCGCGATGCTGGAGCACGATCGACACATCCGCGCCATCGAGGTGAGGAGTGACGTCCGCGCGCACCGCGCTCATCGAAGGCATAGCTTCCAGCCAGACGTCGCCCACCACGCCGCCGTAGTTCCACCAGTCCGCCAGGCCCCACGGCACGATGTCGTCGCGCGTCCCCCACTCCGGGTTGTCGACCCGAACCACGACCGAGTTGTACGCGCCAGGAACCAGCGCCTGGGTCGCGTCGAGTGCGAACGGCGTGTCGCCGCCTTCGTGATAGCCAAGGTAGTGGCCGTTGAGCCAGACATCGGCGACATAACGGACGGCGCCGAACTTCAGCATCGCGTATTGCCCGGACCAGACCGGCGGTACGTAAAACTCGACGCGGTAATAGCCCGAGTTGATGGTCCGGCTCGGCGGCAGGTTGAAGCTGCCCGGCACATTGATGGTCGCCCATCCCGAGTCGTCGAATATTGGCGCGGCGCGCAACCCCAGCTCGTTTTTGATTCCTTGCAGGCTCGACTTGCGGTCGGTGAGGCTGAGCGCGGTGTTCAGCGGCTGAGGATCAAATCGCCAGACGCCGTCGAGATCGGCCCGAAGCCTGGGCTCGCGGTCAAAGGTCGGCACCGGTTGACCGGACTGGAACGCGACGGGACCCCCAGGTTCGTCCTGGAATGACAGGGTTGGCGGAAGGTCGGCGCGGCCGCCAGTCGGGACGAGGCTGCACGCAGATCCGACCAGCGGCAGGGTGAGGCAGGCAGCGAGTAAGACAGCCCGCCAGGAGTTCGGCATCAATTGCCTCCAAGGTACAGGGCACATTTGTTCGGCGCCCTGGCACCTCATAAGAAAGCGCTCGGAGCGGTCGATGTACCGAGATCGGCGCGTTGCCCTTGTATGGCAACAAAACGTTGGTCGCGCGACGTGACTGAGAAGAGCAACGCCCTCGACCTGGAGTCGAATGTCTTTACGAAGGACAGCCCGCGGAGCATCGCGCAGTCCCTGAAACGTTCGGCAGAGCACAGCAAGCGGCGCAAGAGCGACCCCTACCGCTCCGCAATGTCGATGCTGACCTTCTACATCAACCGGGCCGGAAAGAACTTGCCCAAGCAGCGACGCGAGAGGCTGGAGGCTGCAAAGGACGAGCTGCGAGCCTTGTACGGGAAGAAGACGCAGCGCGCCTAGGCGGCCGTCCGATGAGCGAGCTCGGACGTTCCCTGCGCGAGAACCCGCGGCTCAGGGTAGGGATCGCGATTGCACTTCTTGTCAATTCGGTCTCGATGGCCGTCTTCTTCAGTCTTCGGCTGTATGCCGACGAAGTTGGAAGCCCTCAGCCGCGGTTGCTCGAGGTCGCGCTGCTGGTCGGCGCGGTCATACCGCTCGTCGTGATGATGTGGCTCCTGGCGGTGCTCATCCGGCTCGCCGGCATGATGCGCAGAACGCTTCCCTATGTCGCGGTCGGATCAGGGCTCGCGGTGATCGTGTTCGTCGCGTTGCTCATCGTTGCTCGGGGCCACTGATTCATCGTCTGAGCGATCGGGTGGGCCAGTTGGCGTTCGTCCACCACCAGGCTCGGGATTGCGGATCCAGGACGAAGAGGCTCACTCGCATCGCCGCCGAGGCGCCCATGCCTACCCCCAGGGCGGTGATCCCCGCCGGCTCAATTTGCGCCTTGGCTGGACGTTCTAGAGGCAGATGGCTGGACACGCTCGCTCGGGCCTACTTGTCCCAGGACTTGTCGCTCTGGCGCTGGTTGCCTCCTGCGGCCCGGGGAGCAGCGCCTCACCACACACAGACTGGCTCACCTACCACAGCGACAAATGGGGCTATTCGATCGCCTACCCGAGCAGCTGGCACATCCTGCCCAATCAGGGAGCACCGGACACCGAGCTGTACGTCGGAAACGAAAGCAACATCGGTGCGCCCCTGGAAATGGACAAGACCGCCGTCCTGTTCGAAGTAAGTGCGCAAAGCGGCTCGTGCCAGGCCACTCCGGCAGACAAGGTCGACAGCACGGCCCAGCTCACCGTCGATGGCAAAGCGGTGAAGAGGGAGAGCGGGTTCTTCGGAGGATCCGCATCCGAAGCGTTCTGGGGCTCACAGGCAGCCGTCCCTGCAGGGACCGGATGCTTTGGCTTTTCAGTCATCTTCGGCAGCAAGTCCGCCCGTGACGCAAACCTGGGCACCACGGACCGGATGATCGCCAGCTTCAAAACATCGTAACGGGCCATCGAAATACGGTCCTGGCTGTTCGGGATGAATACCAATGCTGCGTGGTGGTCAGCCTGGTCGCGCGGGCGGGAGGTTTGAGGAGCCAGCTGCCACCTCCTATGAATCGGGAGGACACGCTTCCAGGAGCTCGTAGCGGACGGCACGACGGATAACGAACGGTTCGCTCGAATAGCGCCTGCGCGTCGCGCTATCGACTACCCACTCTGCGCGATGCACGAAGCGCAAATGCTCCGACAGGTACTTGCGGAGCTCAGCGAGGTCGCTGAATGGGACGCGATGCCAGAAATGGCCGGCACGCCTGCGCGTGAACAATCCGTCGCGCACCACGCGCGCGATCGCCCGGTCCGATGCGCGGTCGTTGGCGAGCTCCAGCCTGGAGGTCTTTACGATCCCGAAGCGCTGGAATCCTCGCGGCTTCCGGCGCTCCGCGTAAGCCCGAACGCGCGAATCAGGCCGCGCGTCGACCAGGGTCCCGCCGGGTGCGAGAACCCTGTGCACCTCGGCCAGGGCATCGACCATGCCCGTTCGCGCGATTCATCAAAGTGTCCACGAGAGGATCACAACGTCGAACGACGCATCTGGGTGGGGCAGGTGCTGCGCCGCGCCGGCGGCGAAGCGCACGTTTGGAACACCGGCCTTGCGCGCATTCCTTTTCGCGGCGGATATGGCCTCCGGGTCGGGATCAATTCCCTGAACCCTTATGGCGAGCGGTGCGAACCCGAGCGCCAAGCGGCCATCGCCGCACCCGAGGTCCAGGACGCGCTTCCCGCGCACGAGCGGCGAACCGCCCCACTCTCTGAGCTCGTCTTCAGGACGCGGACGGAGAGCCGAAGACAACGCGGGAACGTGCCTGCCGAGGTCGCCGACGGAGTCCTTTGCGACATTGCTCATAGGTATGGCAGCTTAAACCTGGTCGGGCGGGCAAGATTTGAACTCGCGGTCTCCTGGTCCCAACCGAACCCGGTGGCCTCCTTGCGCAGCGGCGGCGAGATTCTCACCTGATGGCGAGTCCATTCCTCTGGTTCCAAACCGTGCCCGGTGACTATGCGACCGCAGGCGGCTGGCTCGAACGGACCAGATTCACTACAAAACCGGTGTCCCTGCGTTAGACACCTTATGACGCGAATGCGGTCGATCGCGTATGCGGGCCTGACTGCGGTCGAGGTGGCGTACATCCTGCACGCGAACCTGCCGAGCTTATGGCCGCCCCCGCCATGCGGACCCGAGCGTTCTCTCGCCGCTTGCCTCCTCTTCCAACCGCCGTTTCCATGGCTATGGATGGCCGTAGCCACGCTCCTTGTGTTGAGCGCAGTCGCGATCCTCCTCCGCAAGGAGGCAGGAATCTTCTCG
>VBII01000075.1 GCA_005887735.1 Chloroflexota bacterium | reverse complement strand
CTGCAAGCTCGCGATGCTCACCGGCCGGCCGGTCAAGTGCACGCTGACGCGCGAGGAGGTTTTCTACGCGCACCGCGGGCGCCACCCGGTGCTGATGTGGGTTCGCACCGGAGTCGACGGCGAGGGCCGCTTCACCGCCCTGCATTTCCGCAGCGCGCTCGACGGCGGCGCTTACGGCTCATACGGCGTCGCGTCCACCTTCTATACAGGTGCCCTGCAAACCGTGACCTACGACATCCCCGCCTATCGCTTCGAGGGATGCCGCGTCTTCACCAACAAGCCGCCGTGCGGTCCCAAGCGCGGCCACGGCACTCCACAGCCGAGGTTCGCGCTCGAGCTGCACCTGGAGAAGATCGCACACGACATCGGACTCGATCCTGTCGAGCTCAAGCGCAGGAACTTCGTCCAGCCGAACACGCGGACCGTCAACTGGCTGCGCATCACATCTTGCGGCCTCGAGGAGTGCACCAGGAAGGTCATCGAGGCTTCGGGCTTCCACGAGCGCAAGCGGCGGGGGGGCCACGGCATGGGCTTCGCGATCTCGACCTATCTATCTGGCGCGGGCACCGCGATCTACTGGAACGACATGCCCCACTCGGAGGTGCAGATAAAGGTCGATCGCGGCGGCGTGACCGCGTTTTGCGGTGCCATGGACATCGGCCAGGGATCGGATTCGGTGCTGGCCACCATCGTCGCCGAAGAGCTGGGCTTGCAGCCGGCGGACGTGCGGCTCGTCACCGCCGACACCGACACGACGCCGATCGACCTCGGCTCGTACTCGTCGCGCGTCACGTTCATGGCCGGCAACGCGGCCCTCGAGGCGGCGCGAAAGATGCGAGCGATGCTCGTCGAGGCGGTGGAGGCCGGCGGCCACAAGTACGGGGAGGTCACCTTCGAGGAGGCGAGCGTTCTCGCCGAGGCGCGCTTCGGGACCCTGACCAGCGCCGGCAGCTACACACCGCCTCGGATCGCCGGCCCATATAAAGGATCGGGGGTCGGGCCGAGCCCGGCTTACAGCTACTCGGCCTGCGTGGTCGACCTGGATGCGGACGCACGAACCGGCCTGATCAAGGTGAACAAGGTGTGGATCGCGCACGACGTCGGCCGCGCGATCAATCCGCTTCTGGTCGAAGGGCAGGTCGAAGGCAGCGTGTACATGGGCCTCGGCGAGGCGCTGATGGAGGAGCAGACGTTTCGCAAGGGCCTGCACAAGTGGCCCTCGATGCTCGAGTACAAGTCGCCCACGTTTCTCGATATGCCCGAGGTCGAGACTTTCATCGTCGAGACGGTCGACCCGGAAGGTCCGTACGGCGCCAAGGAAGCGGGGCAGGGCCCGCTGCTGCCCGTACCTCCAGCTCTGTGTTCGGCGGTCTACGACGCGCTTGGCGTGTGGATCGACGAGATCCCGATCACGCCTGAGAAGGTGGTCGAAGCGCTGCGCCGAAAGGACAAAGGCGAGCCGGCGCGATATGGTCCGCCCCGCTTCCCCACGATTCCCTATCCGCCGGCCATCAAGGTCGAACCGCCACCGAAGAACCTCGATGAGCGCGTCGCGCACCAGGAAGGGACTTGCTGATTGCTGCGGCTGCCGCGATTTAAGTACCTGCGGCCGCGGGATGCACGCGATGCCGCGCGAATGGCCGCGGACCTCGGCCCGCGCGCCATGTTCGTCGCGGGCGGCACGGATCTGTTCCCCAAGCTGAAGCGCCGCCAGTTCGAGATCGACACCCTCATCGGTCTCGATTTCCTTTCGCGCTCCGTCCGCAACGGATCCGACGACTGCGTGATCGAGGCCGGCGTCACGCTCGCCGCGGCCGCGCGCGATGAGCATCTCAACTCCCGTTTCGCGGGCTACGCGCAGGCGGCCGGCCTGGTCTCATCTCCCCCGCTGCGCAACGCCGGAACCATCGGCGGCAATCTCTGCGTCGACACGCGCTGCAACTACTACGACATGACTTACGAATGGCGTAAAGCCGCGGGCTTCTGCATTAAGAAGGACGGAGACATCTGCCTCGTCGCTCCAAGCAGCCCGCGCTGCTGGGCGGTGTCGTCGTCAGACACCGCGCCGATGGCCATCGCCCTGGACGGGATGGTGGTCCTCAGCGGGCCCGACGGCGAGCGCGAGCTTCCCGTCGGGGCGCTCTACCGCGACGACGGCATCCAGTACATGGCGAAGCAGCCATCTGAGGTAGTGACCGCGCTTCGCCTGCGCGCCGCGCCCGAAACCCGGAGCGCATACGTGAAACTTCGCCGCCGGGGATCGATCGACTTTCCGATCGCAGGCGCCGCGGTTGCTGTGGTGCTCGACGGGGACGAAGTCCGCGGATGCCGCATCGTCCTGTCGGCCGTCGCCTCGCACCCCCTCCAGGCGTCTGCCGCTGAAGAATTCCTGAAAGGCCGCCGGCTGGAACCGGAGGCGATCCGGGAAGCCGCGGAGCTCGCCGCCAAGCCCGCCAAACCCCTCGACAACGCCGACCTCAGTCACTTCTGGCGCAAGCGGATGGTCCGGGTCGTGGTCGAGCAGGCGCTGGAGCAAGTAAGCGACCAGCGGGCGGGGCTCGATGATTAAGCTTTCAGGTCGGTACATCCGGTGACTCATCATCTATTCATCCAGAAGGGCCAGGGAATGGTTGAGTACGCGCTCATCCTCGCCCTGATCGCGCTCATCGTGATCATTGCATTGATCACGACGGGCAATCAGCTCATGAACGTTTACTCGAACATCACGGCGACGATGTGCAACTACCACGTGGGGTGTTGAGACGGGGTCCGTCTGAACAATCCGCCCAGGGCATGGTCGAGTTCGCTTTGATCCTTGCGCTGGTGGCGCTCGTCGTGATCGTCGCGCTTTTGCTGACCGGCGCCCAGGTGATGAACCTGTACTCGAACATCACCGCGACGATGTGCAACTACCACGTAGGCTGCTGAACGGCTTTTAGACTGCGGCCGCCCTCGCAGCTCGCTCCGCGTTTTGCCTGACCCGGCCGAAGTCCTTCTGCGCGAGCGCCTCCGCAGGAAAGAGTGAGGCGGTAAGCCCCACAGCCTTGACCCCGAGACGTAGGTACGAGCCGATGTCTTCGATCGGCACGCCGCCGGACACCCAGAACGGGACCCCGCCGAGCGGACCGCTGAGCGCCTCGATGTAGCGAGGCCCGCCGACAGGAGTGATCGGAAAGATCTTCACCAGCGTCGCGCCCGACAGTCGCGCCTGGTAGATCTCGGTCGGGGTGAGGGCCCCGAGCACACACAGGATGTCCTCCTGTCGGCACGCGTCCGCGACCTCTGGCAAGACGACCGGCGTGACGACGAATGACGCCCCTGCATCCTTCGCCTCCCGCACGGCGCCCGGATCCCAGACCGTCCCAACGCCAACCGGGTAACGACCCATGGTGGTGGCGATCAAGCCGCGGATCATCTCGAAGCACGAGGGGACGGTCTTGGTCACTTCGATCGTCATGACTCCGCCTTCCATCGCGGAGAGGCAGGCCTGGAAGCCCGCCTCGGCGTTGTCGGTGCGAAGCACGCCGCACAGTCGGTTGGGAAAGACTTCGGCGATCGACTTCATCGAAGCGTTGAGATTAGTCGAAGGCGGCTTACCATCCGACCCGGCCGGCGGTAGGCCGTCGACCCCACCGCGCCGCTGAGGCTCAGTATGCTGGTACATACGTATGACCGGGGCCACCGCCACTGAGAGCACCCGCGACCAGATCATCCATGCGGCGGCCGACTCCCTCCTCGAAAACGGCTACTCGGGCACGAGCGTCCGCGCCATCGCCTCCAAGGCCGGCGTCGCCATCGGCAACCTCCAGTACTGGTTCCCCACCAAGTCCGAGCTGCTGGTCGAGGCCTGGCGCTACCTCACCGCCAAATCCGTGGAGGAGCTGCGCCGGACTCTGAACCAGCTCACCGACCCGCTCGAGGTCCTGGAGGTCGGGGTCGAGTCGCTGTGGGATTCGCTGCGCCGCCTCGGCGACGTCCAGCTCGCCGCGTTCGACCTCCTGGTCCAGGCCCCGCGGACCGAGCGCCTGCGCGCCTATCTGCCTGAGCTGTTCACCCGGTACCGCGAGGTGATCCAGGAGCAGCTCGACAGGCTCGAGGAGGACGGCCGGATTCGCCTGACCGTGCCCCGCGACGTGCTCGTCCCCCTGGTCCTCAACACCGTGTTGGGATTCGGCCTGTACTACGTCGTGACCCGCGACGACGAGTCATGCCTGCGGGCCCTGTCGGCCTTCCGGCAGCTGGCCGGCAGCGTGATCGAGGCGGTCGAATGAGCGTCCAACAACTTGATCGTGAGCTCGACCGCCTGGAAGGATTGTGGTCGGACGGCCTCTCGGACGCCTACCGCGCCTACCTGGAATCGGTCGGCCACTTCGAAGACAGCGTGCAGCCCAGGCTTGCCCTGGCTGCCGCGCTGATCGAGGTCGGGACGCGGCTGCAGGGCCTCGGGGGTCGTGCCGCACCGCCGACGACGCTGTTGATGGGCGACCTCTGCCTGGCCCGCGGCTCCAGGCTTCTCGCCGACAACGCGCCGCTCGCGGTCCAGGTGGCGTTCGCCCGCGCGATCGAGTCGATCGCGTCTGCCGCCGCGGCCTCGAGCGCCGCGCCCCCGACCCGGCTGCTCCTTCAACAATCCCTCGGGGCCACCCGGTGAGCGCCTCGCGGCTGGAGTTCGCAACCTCCCGTTCCACCGAGTTCGTCGACCTCACCGCGCGGATCCGCGACGAGGTCGGCCGTGCGGGGCTCCGCAACGGCCGCGTCCATCTCCAGTCCCTCCACACGACGGTCGGGCTCGCCGTCAACGAGAACGAACCCCTCCTGCTGCGCGACTTCCAGGGCATGCTCGAGCGCATCGCGCCCACCGGCGCCGGCTACGAGCACGACGATTTCACGCGCCGCATCGACATCGCGCTGGACGAGCCGGTCAACGGGCACGCGCACTGCCGCCAGCTCCTGCTGAGCGCGTTTCTCACGCTGCTGGTCGAAGACGGTGAGCTGGTCATGGGACGCTGGCAGTCGGTGTTCGCGGTCGAGCTGGACGGCCCACGCCGGCGGCAGCTCGCGATGCAGCTCGACGGCGACTTTGTCCGGCCGCATTCCCCCGAGATGCCGGATTCCCTGGTCGAGGTCGAGCTCGCGCGCCAGCTGATGGTCGACCCCGAGCCGGTCGCGGCGCCGATGCGCCGGCTCGTCGAGGCGGGCGGCAAGCGCCTGCGCCCGAAGCTCGTCCAGCTGACCGCGGGCATCGGCCCTCGCACCGACCCGCTTCGCGCCGCCGAGCTCGCGGCCGCGGTCGAGCTGCTGCATAACGCCACTCTGATCCACGACGACTACGTCGACGAGAGCACTCACCGCCGTGGGCGGCCGACGGTGGCGGCGGCCGAGGGCCCTGAGCGCGCGATCGCGGTGGGCGACTACTACTTCGCCAAGGCGACCCGGCTGATCGCCGAGATGGGCAACCCCGCCGTGACGTCAGCGGTCGCCGAGGCGCTCGAAGCCATCTGCGCCTCGCAGATCGATGACGTGGCGCTGCGCGGCGCGTACCCGGGCGACCGGGAATCCTACCTGCGCGTGGTGCGCGGCAAGACGGCGTCGCTGTTCGCCGCCGCCTGCGCTTCGGGCGCGCTCCTGTCGGAGGCGGCTCCCGAGGTGGTGGGAGCGCTGCGGCGCTACGGCGACCTGCTCGGCACCGCTTTTCAGATGGCAGACGACATGGTCGACTTCAGCCCCAGCTCGGGCAAGCCGGTGGGCCTCGACATCCGGCAGCGAGTGCTGTCGCTGCCTCTCATCTACGCCGCCGATGACCGGGTCGTTGGGCCGGAGGTGAGGAAGCTGCTCGCCGGCACCCTCGGCGACGCCGAGGTCGGGCGGGTGGCCGAGCTGGTCACGACAAGCGATGCCCTTCCGCGGG
>VBII01000074.1:10068-13577 GCA_005887735.1 Chloroflexota bacterium | reverse complement strand
ACGCCGGAGGCGTTTGCCACGCCACGGTCACCGTAGGCAAGAGTGGGCGGAATCACCAGACGGCGGGTTCCCCCCACCGCCATTCCCGGGACGCCCTCGTCCCAGCCCTGGATGACCATTCCGGTTCCCAGGGTGAACTTGAAGGGCGAGCCGTACGCATCACTCGAGTCGGCCTGCCTGGCGTCACTCAGCCACATGATGTAGCGCGCGGCCAGCAGGTCACCGGTCCGCGCCACCGTTCCATTCCCCGTCTCGACGTCGCTGATCTGCAGGCCGTCAGCCATCGTCTTGTGCGGTTTGTCCGCGCAAGTCGCGAACGATGCCCACATGGCGATGACCCTGGGTGATGCGATTGCGACGCCTGGCGTCGCCGAGCTTCTCGCATGGTGCGAATCCGCCGGAGTGCAGGAAACGCCGAGACTCACGGTCAACAGGAGCACCACGCCGACCAAGCTCAAAGGATGTGCGCCGGCCGGCATGGCGACGAAGCCTAGCAGCGGAGGGGCTGGGATTTGAACCCAGGATAGGCTTGCACCTATAACAGTTTTCAAGACTGTCGCCATCAACCGGACTCGGCCACCCCTCCGTGGGGCGAAAGCGATTATCGCGCCCCGATCAGTTCTACCCCGCCCATGTAGGGCTTCAACGCTTCAGGCACAGTGATCATCCCGTCGGACCGTTGGTAGGTCTCCATGATCGCGTCGATCGTCCTCGGCAGTGCCAGCCCGGACCCGTTGATGGTGTGTGCGAACTTGGGGGGCGCCCCGCGGCTCGGGCGATACCGGATGTTCGCCCTCCGAGCCTGGAAATCGTTGAACACGGAGCATGACGACACCTCGAGGTAGCGATCCAGCCCCGGCGCCCACGCATTGAGGTCGTATTTTTTGTACTGCGCGAACCCCATGTCACCCGTGCACATCGCAAGCACGTTGTAGTGGAGCCCGAGTCGCTGCAGGATGTCCTCTGCGTCGCGGGTCAGCTTCTCGAACTCGTCCAGCGAGGTCTCGACGGTGGTGACCTTGACCAGCTCGACCTTGGAGAACTGATGCATCCGGATGAAACCCCGCGTGTCCTTGCCCGCCGCGCCGGCCTCGGTGCGCCACGACGGTGCGTACGACACGTACTTCAGCGGCAACCGCTCGCCGTCCAGGATCTCCTCGCGGTGCAGGTTCGTGACCGGAACCTCCGCGGTCGGTATCAGCCAGAGGTCTCGGTCCTCGACTTTGAAGGCCTGGTCTGCGAACTTGGGGAGGTTTGCGGTCCCCACCATGGCGGCGGAGCTCACCAGCATCGGCGACCAGACCTCGACGTAGCCGTGCTCGCGCGTGTGGATATCCAGCATGAACTGCACGAGCGCACGCTCGAGCCGTGCGCCCTCCGCGATCAAGAAGGCGAAGCGTGAGCCGGAGACTCGCGCAGCTCGCTCGAAGTCCATGACTCCCAGCGCCTCCCCGAGGTCGAAATGCGTGCGGGGCACAAAACCGAGATCGGGCTTCGTCCCCCACTCCCTGATCACGACGTTCTCGGCCTCGGTCTCGCCGATGGGAACCGATTCGTGAAATAGGTTCGGCACGCGTAGGAGAAGATCGTCGAGCTCGCGCTTGACCTCGTCCGCGACCGACAGCTCGCTCTTGGCGGTGCTCGCCATCTCGCGCAGTCGCCCCTTGAGTGACTCGTCGCGCGTCTCGGCAAACTGCTTCGAGAGCTTGTTCTGCTCCTCTCTGATCGTCTCGGCGCGGTGCTGATGCCCGCGCCAGACCCCGTCGAGCCGCAGGATCTCGTCCACCGGCGCCGCTTCGCCCTTCAGCTCGCCGGCCCGCCGGACGGCATCGGGGTTGGCGCGGATGAATTCCAGCGAGAGCATTAAGACTCCGGCTTCATCACCGGGAACAGGATCACGTCCCGGATCGAAGGCTGATCCATCACCAGCATGACCAACCGGTCAAGGCCGACGCCCATGCCCCCGCACGGCGGCAGCCCATATTCGACCGCGCGCAAGAAGTCCTCGTCCATCGGATGAGCCTCGACATTCCCCGCGGCCCGCATCGCAGCCTGCGCCTCGAAGCGCGCTCGCTGGTCGACAGGATCGGTCAGCTCGGTAAACGCGTTGGCGTATTCGCGGCCGAGGATGACCAGCTCGAAGCGCTCGACAAACCGCGGGTCGTCCTCTCGCGGACGAGCCAGGGGCGAGATTTCGACCGGATAGTCGAGGACAAAGGTCGGCTGGCGCAGCCGGGGCTGGATGTGCTCCTCGAAAAGGTCGTTGAGCTCTTCACCGATTGCATGCTTGCCGGTGTGCTCGAGCACGAGGTCCGCCATGCGCTCGCGTCGATACGGAGGTGTCAGGTTGACGGGCTCTCCCTCGTACGAGGTCTCGAGCGGCCGGTTCGCGGCCATGGCGGAACAGACAATGAGGTCTTCGGCCAGCTGCATCATGTCTTCGTAGTCGGCGTACGCCTGGTAACACTCCATCAGCGTGAACTCCGGGTTGTGGCGTGGAGACAGCCCCTCATTCCGAAAGACGCGGCCGACCTCGTACACCCGCTCAAACCCGCCGACCAGAAGCCGCTTCAAATGCAGCTCCAGCGCGATGCGCAGGTAGAGGTCGCGGCCGAGCGCGTTGTGATGCGTCTGGAAAGGCTTGGCGTGCCCGCCGCCCGGCACCTCCTGCAGCACCGGCGTCTCCACGTCGATGAAACCGCGTTCGTCGAGCAGTCCCCGGATCGCGGTGATGATCTTGGTCCGGGCCCGGAACACCTCGCGCACCTGCGGGTTGGCGAGCAGGTCGACGTAGCGCTGCCGGTAACGGATCTCCACGTCCTTCAGGCCGTGCCACTTCTCCGGCAGCGGGCGGAGGGACTTGGTCAGCAGCTGGAACGAATGGACTTCGACCGTGATCTCGCCGCGTTTGGTGCGGAAGATCGGTCCGCTGACGCCGATGATGTCGCCGAGGTCGAGGTCGGCGAATCGCGCGAACTCCTCGTCGCCGACGATGCTGCGGTTGGCCATCAGCTGAATGCGGCCCTGCCCATCCTGGAGGTCCGCGAAAACCAGCCCGCCTTGCTGTCGCTTGATCATCAGGCGGCCGGCCACGGCGACCTGCGGCGTGCGCTCCGCGTCGCCGAGCAGCGCCTTCGCCGCCTCGCTGCCGTGGGTGGGCTGAAATCCGCGGGAGTACGGGTCGATGCCGGCGGCGCGCAGCCGCTCGACTTTATCCAACCGTTCGCGCATGAACTCGTCCGCCACGATCGGAAAAGGTTAGCCGCTAAAGAGCCAGCTCCTGCTCCTCCGCCGCCGGGAATGAGTTCACATCTTGTCCCCCAGAGGCGCGGTGATTGCCGAGCGCCTGCTCGATGAGGGCATCCACTTCGATATCCGAATGCAGCGGGTCGTGATGAAAGAACGCGAGCTCCTTGACCCCGGCCTGCTCCGCCAGCGACAGCGCCTCCTCGTATGTCGAGTGTCCGAAGCCGGCATGCGTCTTGTATTCCTCGGCGCTGTATTGCGAG
>VBII01000074.1:0-9968 GCA_005887735.1 Chloroflexota bacterium | reverse complement strand
ATGCATCAACAGATGCGGCGTGATGCGCAGCGCGCCGACCTCGAACGTCTCACCCGGGTTTCGCTCGATGAACTCCATCTCGGCGGGCATGTGGCTCAGCTGCACCGGGAAGTACGCCGGGTCGGTCTGGTCGGCGAACGCTGCCTGCAGCGACTTCGCAGAGCCCGCCGGCCCGACGATTGTCAGCGTCGTCCCCGGCACGAACGCGGGCAGGAAAAACGGAAACCCCTGGATGTGGTCGAGGTGCGTGTGCGTTATCAGGAGGTGCGCCTGGAGCGGCTCCGTCGGGCTGCAGGCATTGCCCAGCTCCGCGATTCCAGAGCCCGAATCGATGATGAGCATGTTGTTTTCCCGATCGCGCACCTCGATGCACGTCGTGTTGCCCCCATAGCGAAGCGTCCTTCGGCCAGGCGTCGGCCGCGTGCCCCGCGTCCCCCAGAATTTGATCCTCATCGCGTTGCCGCGGGCTCATAGATCTTCTTCGCGATGAAGATCTCGAGCAGGTCACGGTCGAGCTTTCCCTGGTCCGCCTCTTCGTGCAGGATGTCGAGAGCCGTCGTGGTGGGAACCGCCCTCTTGTATGGGCGGTCCTGGGCTGTCAGGGCGTCGTAAATATCTGAGATCGTCATCATGCGAGCCTGGAGCGGGATCTGGTCCCCGGTCAGCCCACGCGGGTATCCGGAGCCATCGAGCTTTTATCACAGGCGTCCAGGGAATCTTGGTCAGGAAGTGAAAGCTGTGGGTGACGTGTGACTCCATCTCGAGACGCTCCTGAGGGTCGAGCGTTCCCTTGCGAATGTTCAGGAAGCGAAACTCCTGCGGTTCGAGCATCGGATGCGGCCGGCCGGCGATGTCGAAGTAGGTCTGCTGCGCAAGGAACTCGATCGTCGACGCCTTGTCCTCCGGCAAGACGCTCGGCTCGTTGGCCACGACGATGCTCTCGACCCACTTGTCGAGCTGCGCCAGCTCCTCCTCGAGGCGTCGATCGATCTCCGTCAAGTCGGGGCCGTTGCTCCCTGACCGCATCGCCTCCAGCTTCTCCATCGCGTACTTGACCTGCATCGACCGCTCGATGAACTCAAAACGCGCCTGGATCACCTCGAGCTGGCCCGGAATCAGCTTTTTGGCTTTGATGAGAATGTGCTCGCGGACTCCAACCTTGCCGAAGTCGTGCAGCAGACACGCGTACCGCAGCTCCTTGAACTGGTCGTCGGTCAGCTGAACGTCGCGATACTTTCCGACGCTGATCTCCGTCACCGCCCGGGCGAGTGAAGTGGTAAGACCCTCGACCCGACCCGAATGACCGGCGGTGCTTGGGTCTCGTTGCTCGATCGCGGTCACGCTCGCCTGGACGAAGCCGTCGAACAGCGCCTGGATCGAATCGATCAGATTCTTGTTGTCCAGCGCGACGGCGGCCTGGCTGGCGATCGATTCGATCATCTCCACGTCGTCCGGCTGGAAGCTGACGACCTCCGCCTCTACCGTCTCGACCGTCAGGCGCGTCTCGAATCGCCGCTTGGCATTGATGAGCTGCACGGCGCCGACGACCTCGTTGTTGTAGTTGCGCATCGGCACCGTCAACATCGATTTCGTCCGGTAGCCGAACTGCGAGTCGAAGCTCTTGCCACCGGCCGGTTTGCCCGGCGGCGGCTTGTAGGCATCGTCGTAGATCTGGCTTGCGCCCATCGAGACCGTGTATCCCACGACCGTCTTGTCGTCGACCGGCACCTTGAAAGCCGAGTACGTGCTTTTGTCGATGGAGTGGTTCTGGCTCGAGGCGAGAAACAGCTTCGGGACGCCGTCCTCCTCCTCTTTCAGCCACAGGCTTGCGCCATCCGCGTGCGTGAGCTGGCGCATGGTGGTGAGGATGAAAGGCTGCAGCCGGCCGATGTCCTTCTCCGCGGACAGCGCGATGCCGATCCGGTTGAGCTCGCGGAACTGGCGGTGGCGCCGGTGCGCCTGGCTTTCCAGCTGCGTGACCTGCTGTTTCAGGGCGACGTTCTCCATCGCGACCCGAACCAGCTCTCGCAGGACGGAAGGCGAGGCGTCCGGCGGCAGCTCGATGGCCATTTCCGCCAGCGGCTCCGGCGCCTGCTGGCCGGGCCCGAGCAGGATCAGCGCGGGCTGCTCGACCTGGGCGGGGTCGGTCAGCTTCTCGGTTTCCAGCCCGGTCGCGGCCAGGGCCGTGGACTGGTCACGGTCCAGCACGTAGAGATGAAACCGAGGCGCTGTCTTCATGGGGGGCTCTTATCTAGCACCCCCGTCGGAGTTTTGAGCGTAGATAAGGCGTAAACCCTCGAGAGTCAGAAGCGGGTCGGTGGTTTCTATGACGTGGGTCAGGCCGGCGACAAGCGACGCCTGTCCGCCGGTCGCGACCACCCTCGCCTGGCCCCCCAGCTCATCGACCATGCGTTTGACCATCCCCTCGACCTGGGCGACGAAGCCCCAGACGAGCCCGGACTGGATCGAGGCGACCGTATTCCGGCCGATCACCGAGTCGGGCGCCACCGGCTCGACCCTGCGCAGCATGGCGGTCTGCGAGACCAGCGCGTCGAGCGAGATCTCGACCCCGGGGGCTATCGCGCCGCCAAGGTAGTCGCCTTCGGCGTTGATCGCGTCATAGGTCACCGCCGTGCCGAAGTCGATGACCACGACCGGCCCCCCGTACTTCGAGTAGGCGGCCAGCGCGTTGGCGATGCGGTCGGCGCCGACGTCCTTGGGGTTGTCGTAGCGGATGCGAACGCTGGTCTTCACACCCGGACCCACCATCACCGGCTCGCTCTTCAGGTAGCGGCGCGAGGCCTCGACCAGGGCCGGGTTGATCGTCGGCACCACGCTGGAGATCACCACGCCGGTGACCACCTCGAGCCCAAAGCCTCTGAGATCAAATAGCTGGCGCAGCTCGACCGCCAGCTCGTCGGCCGTCCACTCTCGGCGAGAGGTCAGGCGCCAGTCGGCCGCCAGGCGCTCCCCATCGAAGAGGGCGAGGGTCACGTTCGTGTTGCCGACGTCGACCGCAAGCAGCATGGGCGCCCGAACTCTACTTGGTGAGGGCGTGTCTGGGGACGGTCTTGGTCCAGCGCCTCAGCGAAGCCGCTTCCCGCCGCACGGCGCGAGCGCGTGAGATGACCTGATGCCGGCTGGGGCCCCCTTCGAGGTCACGCTTGGCGACCGACGCCCTGGCGTCCCACGGGGCGGTGAACTCGCCATCCCGAACCTGGCGGCCGATCTTTTCGTGCGCCCGGCGGAACGGGGTGCCTGACCGAACGAGGGCTTCGGCGGCATCGGTGGCGAGCAAAAGGGCGTCGGCGGCAGCGGCCGCCAGGCGGTCGCGGTCGAACTCGAGGTGCTCCACCAGGAGCGCGGCGGCGGTCAGCGAGTCGAGCACGTTCTCGACCGCGGAGAAGAGCGCGGGCTTGTCCTCCTGGAGATCTCGGTCATAGGCCAGCGGGAGGCCCTTGAGGACGGTGGCAAGCGCGACGAATCCGCCCAACGACCGGCCGGCCCGGCCGCGCAACAGTTCGGCGATGTCCGGGTTCTTTTTCTGCGGCATCAGGCTGGAGCCGGTCGCGATCTCATCGGCCAGCCTCACGAAGCCGAACTCCGAGCTGGCCCAGAGCACGATGTCCTCGCCAAGCCGGCTCAGGTGAACGGACGTGGAAACGCAGGCGTACGTGAGGTCCAACGCGAAATCACGGTCCGAGACCGCATCCATGCTGTTCTCGGTCAGGGAAGGGAGTCGAAGCTCCCGGGCCACGACCCGCCGCGCCAGGGGCAGCGTGGATCCGGCCAGCGCTCCCGACCCCAGCGGCATGCCGCCGGCGGCGTCATATGCGATGCGGAATCGGCGCGCGTCACGGAGCAGCGGCTCTGCGTGTGCGAGCAGGTGATGGCCGACCGTCACCGGCTGGGCGCGCTGAACGTGCGTGTATCCGGGCATGAGCCAGGCCGCGTGGGCGGCCGCCCTGGCAGCCAGCACATCGATCAGCTGCGCGAGACCGGCGACGGCCTCGGTCGCCGCGTCCCGGCAGTACAGCCTGAGGTCGAGCGCGACCTGGTCGTTGCGGGACCGGCCCGCGTGCAGGGCCGCCCCCGCCGGAGTTATCTCGGTGAGCCGGCGCTCGATGGCGGTGTGGATGTCCTCGTCGGACGATCGGAACTTGAAATCGCCGGCGTCGAGCTCGCGCTTGATCCGTCGCAGGCCGCGCTCGATGGCGGTCAGCTGCGACGCCGACAGCAGCCGCGCGGCCTTGAGCCCACGTGCATGCGCGATGCTCCCAGCGATGTCGTACGGATAGAGCTCGTAATCGGTCTCGAGCGAAGATGCAAAGCGCTCGAGCTCCGGCAGGAGGCCGCGCTCGAAGCGCCCGCTCCACAGCTTTCCAGTCTTCTCTGTAGAGCGCCCTGCGCGCGCCCGGCGGTTTGTAGAGCGCCCTGCGCGCGCCCGGCGATTCGCTATTTGGTCAGCCTCTTCGCGTCGCCCAGCAGCCGGCCGAAGTCGCGCGCGTGGAGCTGCCCCTGGACGCGCGCGGACGTGCGCAGGCCCATGCCCCAGAGCTTGATGAAGCCCGCGGCCGCGGACTGGTCGAATTCGTCTCCCTTGCCGTAGGTCGCCAGGGATAGCTGGTAGAGCTGGTCCGGCGACTTTCTCCCGACCACCTGCGACGACCCTTTGTAGAGCTTCAACCGCACGTCGCCTGTCACGTGGCGCTGCGTCTCGGCGACAAACGCATAGAGCGCATCACGGAGCGGGCTGAACCAAAGGCCGTCGTAGACCATCTGGGCCCACTGCTGCGCGACCAGGTCTTTGAACCTCGCGACTTCCTTGGGCAGCGTGATGTCCTCGAGCGCCTGATGCGCCTGGAGCAAGAGCACGGCAGCCGGCGCCTCGTAGATCTCGCGAGACTTGATGCCGATGAGGCGATTTTCGAGATGATCGATCCGGCCCACGCCGTTCTCGCCGCCGACCCTGTTCAGGGTGGTGACGAGCTCGAGGGCGGAGACCTGCTTGCCGTCGAGCGCCACGGGAACGCCTTGTTTGAACCCGATCTCCACGTACGTCGGCTCGTCGGGACACTGGCGGGGATCGCGCGTCCAGGCGTAAACGTCCTTGGGCGGCTCTGCCCAGGGGTCTTCCAGCACGCCGGCCTCGATCGATCGGCCCCAGAGGTTCTCGTCTGTCGAATAGGGCTCGCGGACGGTCGCCGGCACCTCGAGCCCGTGCTGCTTCGCGTACTCGATCTCGTCGTCGCGGTTCATCCCCCACTCCCTCACCGGCGCGACGACCTGGAGGTCGGGCGCGAGCGCGGCGGTGGCGACGTCGAAACGAACCTGGTCGTTGCCCTTGCCGGTGCAGCCGTGTCCCACTGGCTGCGCGCCCTCGCGGCGTGCGACTTCGACCATCATCGCGGCGATGAGCGGCCGGCCCAGCGCGGTGGCAAGCGGGTACTCCTTTTCGTACACCGCGCCAGCCTGCAAGGACGGCCACACGAAAAGCTGGAGGAAAGGAAGTCTTCCGTCGACGACATAAGCGGCCGATGCACCGGTCTTCAGGGCGCGGGCCTGGATCGCGTCGAGGTCCTTCTTCTCGCCCAGGTCGACCGTGAACGCGATCACGTCCCAGCCCTGGTCCTTCAGCCAGCGGATGGCGACCGAGGTGTCGAGTCCACCCGAATAAGCCAGTACGAGCTTCTTAGCGGGCATTGCCGAGAAGCTGTTTGAGGGCACGTCCCGCGCTGGGCTTGCGGAGCACGGCGATGATCGTGTCATCCCCCGCCACCGTGCCCGCGATGCCGGGAAGAGAAGCCTCGTCGATTCGCCGCGCCACCATGTTGGCGGTGCCGGGCGGAGTCCTGATCACCGCCATCGGCTCGACGATTTCGACTGAAAGAACGAGCTCGGGGACGAGGGCCGCCGAGCTGCGATAGCCGTTGACAGCGCGAACCAGCCCCAGCTCCTGGATGTCGCGCGAGATGGTCGCCTGCGTCGCGCGCAGGCCGCGCCTGGCCAGAGCGGCGGCGATGTCCTGCTGCGTGTGCACCGAGCCGCGATTGACGAGATCGAGAATCGCGCTGTGTCGCGAGGCCTTAGTCGCGGTCATTCGGAGGCTCTCCGCATGATCGCGTGCGCGTGATCGATCTCCTGCGCGCTGACGATCAAAGGCGGGACGAGGCGGACCGAGTGATCGTCGACCGCGTTGACGATGAGCCCCGCCTCCAAACACGCTTGCTGGAAGGCCTTCGCCCTTGCGTCCTCGAACTCGAAGGCCTGCATCAATCCGATGCCCCGGACCTCTTTCGCACCGACGTCCTGGAGCGAGGAATGCAGAAGAGAACCCATCTCCGCCGCGTGACCGACGAGGCCGTCGCGCTCGATCACATCCAGCACGGTCGCGGCGGCTGCACAAGCCAGTGGATTGCCGCCGAACGTCGATCCGTGATCGCCCAGTTCGAAAACGTCCGCCCGCGGGTTGGCCAGGCAGGCGCCGATCGGCAGGCCGCCGCCGAGGCCCTTGGCCAGCGTCATGACGTCCGGCGTGATGCCCGCGTGCTGGTGCGCGAACCAGCGGCCCGTGCGCCCCAGGCCCGTCTGAACCTCATCGAGGATGAGCAGCAGGTTGTGCCTGTCGCACCACTCGCGAACGTGCTTCAGGTAGCCCGGCGAGGCGGGAATGACGCCGATCTCGCCCATCACCGGTTCTAGCAGCACAGCGACCGTCTTGGCCGAGGTGGCGGATTCGATTGCGCCGATGTCGTTGTAAGCGACGTGCACGAATCCATCGGGCAGCGGCTTGAACGGATCCGAGTACTTGTGTTGGCCGCCGGCGGTGACAGTGGCGAGCGTCCGGCCGTGGAACGAGCCCGTGGTGGTGATGATCTCGAAAGCGCCATCGCGATTCCGCCCGCCCCATTTCCGCGCGAGCTTGATCGCCGCCTCGTTGGCCTCCGCGCCGGAGTTGCACAAGAAGACGCGCGATGGAAACGACAGCTCGACCAGCCGCCGCGCCAGCTCGACCTGGGGCTGCGTGAAATAGAGGTTGGACGTGTGGATCAGCTGGCCCGCCTGCTTGGCGACCGCGGCCACCACGTCCGGGTGGGCGTGGCCGAGCAGGTTGACGGCGATCCCGGCGACGAGGTCGAGATACTCCCGGCCGGCGTCGTCGTAGAGAACGCAGCCGCGGCCCCGCACGAAAGTGACCGGCAACCGGCGACCGGTCTGCATCAAATAGAGGTCCGCAAGCTCCGGGGTGGTTTGCGCCATCGATTTCAAGGTGTGACCATGGTCCCGATCCCGGCCTCTGTGAAGAGCTCGAGCAGGAGCGCATGCTTGGTCCGGCCGTCCACGATGTGCGCGAGCGGCACGCCGTCGAGCGCCCGGAGGCACGCCTCCAGCTTGGGGATCATGCCGCCGGTGACCTCTCCCCTCTCGATGCGCTGACGCGCGTCCTCTTTCGACAGCACGGCGACCACGTTGCCGTCGGCGCCCTGGACTCCCGCCACGTCTGTCAGGAGGATCACCTTCGCCGCCTTGAGCGCGACAGCGATCTCGGCCGCGACCGTGTCGGCATTGATGTTGTAAGCGTGTCCGTCGTAACCGAGTCCGATCGATGCGATCACCGGGATGTAGCCCCGCGCCAGCAAGGCTGTGATCGGCTCCTTGTTCACCTGCGTGACGCGGCCGACGAAGCCCATCGACTCGTCGAGCGGCTCGGCGATGATGGTCGGCCCGTCCTCGCCGCTCATGCCTACCGCCTGTCCACCGAGACGGTGAATCGCCGCGACGAGGTCGGGGCTGACCTTGCCGGTGAGCACCATCTTCACGACCTCCATCGTGTTCTCATCGGTGATCCGCAGCCCGTTCTTGAACTCGGCTTTCAGCCCGAGCCGCTCGCTCATGGCGGTGATCTCAGGACCCCCGCCGTGGATGAGCACCGGCTGCATGCCCACGTAGCGCAGCAGCACCACGTCGAGCAGCGTCTCGTCGCGCGCGTGCTCGATCGCGTTGCCACCGACCTTGATGACAACGATCTGTCCGTGGAATCGCTTGATGTAAGGCAGCGCCTCGACGAGGACCTTTGCCCGCTCCTCGACTGTCAGCGTCACGTGGTGTAGTCGGCGTTGATTCGCACGTACTCCTCCGAAAGGTCACATCCCCACGCCTCAGCGCTTCCCTCGCCGAGTCCAAGCGTGGCCACGATCTCAATTTCCGGCTGCTCGAACGCCCGCCGCACGGCGGCCAGGTCGACGTTCACTCCAGATCCGCGCTCGAACACGACCAGACCTCCGATGGTCAGGTGCAGCCTGTCGAGCGCAAGCTCGGCGCCACTGTAGCCGAGAGCACACACGATCCGGCCCCAGTTCGGATCGCCGCCGTGCACGGCCGTCTTGACCAGGCTCGACGACGCGACGGCGCGAGCCGCGGTCCTGGCTTCGCCGTCCGATGCTGCCCCCGCGACTTTGACCGTGATCAGCCTCGTCGCGCCTTCGCCGTCCCGAGCGATGGCGCGGGAAAGATCTCGGGCGACCTGATCCATGGCGGCCTTGAGCTGTTTGGCCTCAGGGCTCCCCGCGCGGATTGGCTCATTGCCTGCGGCCCCATTGGCGAGCATCAGGAAGCTGTCGTTGGTCGAGCTGTCTCCGTCGACAGTGACCTGGTTGAAGCTGCGGTCCGCTACGGATCTGACGAGCTTCGACATCAGGCCGGGCTCGACCGCGGCGTCGGTCGTGATGTAGGCCAGCATCGTCGCCATGTTGGGGTGGATCATGCCCGAGCCCTTGCACATTCCACCCACCCGCACGGTGGCGCCGGCGACGTCGAGGTCGACCTGCGCGGTCTTGGGGACGGTGTCGGTGGTCATGATGGCGCGCGCGGCGGCCACGCCTTGCTCGGCGCTGAGACTTCCGCACGCCTGCGCGATGCCGGACCTGATCGCATCCATCGGCAGGTAGCGGCCGATCACGCCGGTCGAGCTGACCAGCACCTGGTCCGGGTCGAGGTCGAGCCGGTCCGCCGACAGCTTGGCCATGAGCAGCGCGTCTCGAAAGCCCTGCGCGCCGGTGCACGCGTTGGCGTTGCCGGAGTTGATGGTCAGGGCCTGCACCCGGTTGCGCTGCAGGTGAAGCTGGTCGATCACCACGGACGCCGACTTCACCTTGTTGGTGGTGAACACACCGCCCGTATCGCATGCGTACGCGGAGTGGATCACGCAGAGATCGTCCTTCTGACCGCTCGGGATGGCCGACGCGCCCGCGGTGAAGGCCTTGATCCCGCACGCCGCCGTCCCGGCCCGAAACCCTCGGGCGTAGGTCACGGCCACTGCACCGGGCCATCCAGCGCCGTCGTCCGTTCGAAGCCGAACGCGATGTTGAAGCATTCGACACCCTGCCCCGACGCGCCCTTGACGAGGTTGTCGAGGGCCGCCGTGACGACCGCCTTGCGGCCCTGTACAGCGACGTTGACCAGGCAGAGGTTCGAGTGGGTCGCGAGCTTGGTCGCGGGCGTCTTGTCGACCACCTTCGTGAAGGGCTGGCCCGCGTAGAACTCCTGGTAAGCATCCTCGAGCTCGGAAGCCGACCCCTTGAGGTCGAAGTAACAGGTGGCAAGGATGCCGCGAGTCATCGGCACGAGGTGGGGGACAAACGTGACGCTGGGCTGGATGGATCCAAGTCCTTCGAGTTCTTGCAAGATCTCCGGCAGGTGGCGGTGGCCCTCGATCGCGTAAGCACTCAACGACTCATTCGCCTCGCTGAAGTGCACCCCCATGCCAGGCGAACGACCTGAGCCACTGACCCCCGACTTGGCGTCGACCACGATGTCGGACCCGACCAGCCCGGCCGACACGGCCGGCGCGAGGGCGAGGATGGAGGCGGTCGAGTAGCAGCCGGGGACGGCCACCAGCTGCGCGCCCTTGAGCTCCGCCTCGTGCAGCTCCGGCAGGCCGAGGACCGCCTTCGCAAGAAGACTCGCCG
>VBII01000076.1 GCA_005887735.1 Chloroflexota bacterium | reverse complement strand
TTTCGGGCGCCACACCACGAGCTTTGCGTCCTCGTCGTCCTGGTGCTCGATGACGCGGCAGAACAGGCAGCCAGGACGCTGCTCGCCACCGATGTACTGCATGCGCCACGGCGCCCACAGTCGCTCCATTGATCTACGTCCTCTTGTTGCTGATGGTCACGGCGGTGTGGGGCTGGACCTTCGTCCTAGTCAAGGACGCAGTCACACAGTACCCGACGCTGCCGTTTCTGCAGATCCGCTTCGCGCTGGCGCTGCTGGTGATGGCCTTGCTCGTGCGGCGCCTGCCCACGCGTCGAGAGCTGCGCGTCGGCGTCATCGTCGGCGCGGTCCTCGCCGGCGGATACCTCGCCCAGACCGCCGGTCTCACCCAGACCAGCCCCGGCAACGCGGGCTTGATCACCGGCCTGTTCGTCGTCTTCACTCCGCTGCTCAACCGCATCTTCGGCGCGCCAATCCGCTGGTGGACGTGGGTGGCGACCCTGGTTTCGCTGGCCGGTCTCACGTTTCTGACCGGAGGTCCCTCCGGAATGGGAATCGGCGACCTCCTCGTCCTGGTGTGCGCCGTGCTGTTCGCGCTGCACATCGTGCTTCTCGGGCGCTGGTCGCCCGGGCTGCCCGCGGCGCCGCTGGCCATGGTCCAGATGGGAACCTCGGCAGCGATCTTCAGCGCCGGCGGAACATGGCAGCTCCAGGCGCCGAGCGGGTCGGTCTGGTTTGCGATCGTCATCACCGGGGTCTTCGCTTCGGCCTTCGGCTTCTACATCCAGACCTGGTCCCAGGGCTTCATCAGCGCGAATCGAACCGCGTTGATCCTGGCCACCGAGCCGGCCTGGGCGCTGGCCGCGGCCGTGGTGCTGGCCGGCCAGCGCCTCGGCCTGCTGCAGGCGGTGGGTGCGGCGCTGCTGCTGGCGGGGATCGTGGGTCACGAACTCGCGTCCCTAAAATTTGAGGTTCATGGCCAGCCGTCCCCACCGTAGCTTCTACGTACCCCAGGACATCGAGCCCAAGTGGCAGAAGGTGTGGGAACAGCACGGCGTGATGAAGGCGGCCGACAACTCCCCCAAGCCGAAGTTCTACGACCTGGTGATGTACCCGTATCCCTCGGGCGAGCTCCACATGGGCCACGCCCGCAACTATGTAATGGGCGACGCGCTGGCCCGGATGAAGCGAATGCAGGGTTTCGAGGTGCTGCACCCGTTTGGCTGGGACGCGTTCGGCCTGCCCGCGGAAAACGCGGCGATGCAGCACCCGGGCCTGCACCCACAGAAGTGGACGCTCGACAACATCGCCAAGAGCAAGCACGACCTGAAGATGATGGGCATCCTCTACGACTGGGACCGCGAGGTCACCAGCTGCATGCCCGACTACTACAGGTGGACCCAGTGGCTCTTCCTTCTGATGCTGCAGCGCGGTCTGGCCTACCGGGCGATGGCGCCGGTCAACTGGTGCCCTGTCGACAAGACGGTGCTGGCCAACGAACAGGTGATCAACGGCCGCTGCTGGCGACATCCCGATGTCGAGGTCGAGAAGCGCGACCTGCTGCTGGACAAGTGGCCGCAAAAAGTGCGCGTCATGCAGACCAACTGGATCGGCCGCAGCATCGGAGCGGAGGTCGACTTTCCGGTCGACGGGCATCCGGACGAAACGATTCGCATCTACACGACGCGTCCCGACACGTTGTTCGGTGCGACGTTCATGGTGCTTGCGCCGGAGCATCCGCTGGTCGAAAAGGTGACGACCGAAAAGCATCAGGCTCGAGTGCGCGAATACGTCGAGAAGGCGCGTAAGGAGACGGAGATCGAGCGCATGTCGACCGAGCGCGACAAGACCGGCGTCGCCACGGGCGCGTTCGCGGTCAACCCGGTCAACGGCGAAAGGATTCCGATCTGGGTGGCCGACTACGTGCTCATGACGTACGGCACCGGCGCGATCATGGCCGTGCCGGCGCACGACGAGCGCGACTTCGAGTTCGCCGGGCGGTACGACCTGCAGATCCGCGAGGTCATCGCACCGCCAACCGGACCGCGGGGCGTCCTGCGCGAGGCGTACCTCGGGCCTGGCCTGTTGGTGAACAGCGGTCAGTTCGACGGCCTCGACTCAACCGTCGCCTTCGAACGGATCTGCGACTGGCTGGAGTCGAAGGGGATCGGCAAGCGCGCCGTCAAGTACCGCCTGCGCGACTGGCTCATCTCGCGGCAGCGCTACTGGGGCGCGCCGATTCCGGTCGTGTACTGCCCCGAGCACGGCATCGTGCCGGTGCCCACCGACCAGCTGCCGGTGCTGCTGCCCAGCGAGTACAAGCCGCTCTCCGAGAACCCGGAGTTCTTCCGCACGGCCTGCCCGATCTGCGGTCGCGAGGCCAGGCGCGAGACCGACACGATGGACACCTTCATCGATTCGTCGTGGTACTTCCTGCGCTACGCCAGCCCGCACGATGACCGGGAACCGTTCGACTCCGAGCTGGCCAACCACTGGATGGCGGTGGATCAGTACACGGGCGGCGTCGAGCACGCGATCCTGCACCTGCTCTATTCGCGCTTCTTCACCAAGGTTCTGCATGACGCGGGCATGCTCGAGGCGTCCGAGCCATTCATGCGCCTGTTCAACCAGGGCATGGTCAAGCGGTTCGGACAGGTCATGGCGAAGTCGGCGGGCAACGGCGTGTCGATCGCGCAGCTGTCGAGCGAGCAGGGCGCGGACGCAGGGCGTGTCTACGAGATGTTCATCGGACCGCCGGAAGAGGACGTGGAATGGACCGAGGCGGGTCTCCACGGCGTGGTCAAGTTCCTGCAGCGAGTTTGGCGGCTGGTCCTGGAGCCGGACTCGTTGGTCACCGAAGGCGGTACCGCGGGGGCGCGGGTCGATGCGGATTTGCTGCGGCGCAGAGTCGCGCAAACCATCGGCAGGGTCACCGAGCACTACGACGAGCTGCGGTTCAACACCGCGGTCGCGTTCCTGATGGAGCTGGCCAACGCGATGCAGGACTACCTGCAGAGCGGTGGGGCGCGGGATGCGGAGTGGGACTCGGCGGTTCAAACGCTGGTCAAGTTGTTGAATCCGCTGGCGCCGCACATCAGCGAAGAGATGTGGGAGCGAGTCGGCGAGCAGGGGCTGCTCGCTGACGCGGCGTGGCCGGCCTTTGACGCTGCTGCCGCGGCGGAGCCCAAGGTGGTGCTGGTCGTCCAGGTGGCGGGCAAGCTGCGCGACCGGCTCGAGGTCGACGCTGGATTGTCCGAGGCCGACGCGACCAGGGCCGCGCTCGCGAGCGAGAAGGTCCGCGCCGCGCTCGACGGCCGCGGGCCGTCGAAGGTGATCTACGTGCCGGACCGGCTGATCAACCTCGTGCCGTAACCGGCCTTACTGTTGCGGCACCGGCACGCGGATTCCTGAATCGAGCACGTAGTTGACCGTCGTGCTCGAGCCGGCCGTGACGGTGATGTTGAGCGGTCCGCTGAGCACGCGCATGTACGACTTCAGCTTCACCGCGTAGGTGCCCGGCGCGAGCTCAACCGCGTAGTTGCCGTTGGCGTCGGTCACCGCTTTGGTGACGCTGGAACCTGCGACGTAATCCAGCTCCAGGCTTGCCACAGGGCGCCCGGCGCAAGTTTCGCCTGCCTTTTCGACCGGCGCACAGGGCAGCGCCAGCACGCGGCCGGTGACAGTGCCGGGATTCGGTGATTGCGACCCGCCTGGAAACTGGTAGCCGCCGCACGCGACTGTGACCAGCACCAGGGCGGCAAGCAGCCAGGTCCTCATTTGCTAGAGCGAACGCTGGAGCTCGGCTTGAGGTCACGCGACCGGACGCTACTGTTGATTAGCTCCCGGGTGGCCAAGCGGTAAGGCAGAGGACTTTGGATCCTCGACCGAAGGTTCGAATCCTTCCCCGGGAACCAAGCCTTAACAGGCTGGGTTTTCGAAGCTACCCGGCAACCCTAGCCTCGGGGTCATGCGCCTCCCTGTGCATCTCGTTCCGGGATGGAAGCGGCCCCTCCTCCTGGCCGCCCCCATCACGCTCGGTGTTACGGCGATCGCGGGTGCGTACCTCTACACATCTTCGATCCATGCCGCCGCGCCGCCGGCGCAGCCCCCGGCCAATCCGGCGCTCGACGTCCCCGCTCAACCGGGACTCCTCGTCGACGTATCCGGAGCGGTCGAGAACCCAGGGTTGTACCGGCTGCCGCGTGGCGATCGGGTCTTTGACGCCGTCGCCGCCGCCGGCGGCCTCAGTCCCGACGCGGACCTCTCCAAGCTGCCCAACCTCGCGGGGCGCCTGAAGGACGGCGAGCAAGTCAAGGTCGGCTTCGCCAGAACAAGCTCCGGCACCGTGATCGTCCGCACCAATCTCAACACCGCCACCCTGGAGGAGCTCGAAACGGTTCCCGGCTTCACTCCGGCTTTTGCCCAGGAGTGCACCGACTACCGCACGAACTTCGGCGGCTTCCAGAACACGCGCGAGCTGGTCGACATCCTGGGTATGTCCGAGGCCGAATATGTGATCGCACGGCGGTACCTGTCCCTGTGACTCGGTACCCCGCGCTGGTCCTCGCCCTGGCGTGGTCAGCCGTCCTCGCCGCAGCGGTCGTGCTGATTCCGTCCCAGCCGGGGATCGGCGCCCTTGCGATCGCTGCCGCGCTGCCCCTGCTGGCCCTGGCCCTCCTCCTGAGGCCCGCGATCATCGCCCTTGCGCTCGCCGTAGCGCTGCTTGCCGTCGGCCGGGCCGAGCTGCCGCCGGCCGACCCCCAGACTCAGCTCCGCGCAGCGGCCCTTGCCGGCACAACGGTCGTGGTGACCGGGCGCGTGACTGACGACAGCCGCCCGGCGGGCGGCGGATCGGAGGTTCTGGTCGAGCCGACCCGTGTGCAGACCGCTGCATCGCCGGAAGCGGAGGTCGGGAACCTGATGGTTCGCTGGCGCGGGCCGGGAGACG
>VBII01000321.1 GCA_005887735.1 Chloroflexota bacterium | reverse complement strand
GACCCATCCAAGATTGTGCAGCTCCATGCTCACCCAGGCTCGGTTGCCGAGATCGGTATTCAGACTGAGACTTTGCAAGTAGAGCTCGCGTGCCGCCGCGTAATCACCTCCGAGCCTCGTCCCAGCGGCGTGAAGGTGTAGAGGTGCGGCCCCTGCCTCCTGGTCGCCTGCGTCCGTCGCCAGATCTCGTGCCTGCCGCGCGAGAGCGATAACTTCGCCATACCGTCCATCTCGAAGGGCGACTCGGGCGAGCCCTGTCAGCGCGTCGCACTCGCCGCGGACGTCTCCCGTCTGACGAGCGATCTGGAGTGCTTTCTCGTTGGAAGCCCGGGACCGCGGCTGATCACCGGCGCGAAACGCCAAAATGCCATCGGCAGAGAGGGCTCGCACCTGCCACCGCGGAGCGGCTGTCCCTCCCGGTACAGACAGAGCGGTCGTGATAACCGCACCTCCTTCATCGAGCTCTCCGCGAGCGAACCAGAGGCGCCATGAGCGACCAGCAAGCTCGAGCGCGGAAGGTGCGTCACCAACCTTCGCGAAGTGGTCCACAGCGTCAGCTACCGCGTCGAGCTCGATGCCCAGCTTTTCAAGGTCCCCAGCTCTCGCGGCTTCGAGAACCTGATGCGGGGTCATGGCGTCGCGCTGCCAGCTGAGGATCCAGGAGTTCCTCCTCCCATGGCAGCATCTCCACCAGCAGGCGCACTGCGTCCCGAGCCCGGCGATTGAGGGATTGACCAACCGAGCACGGCGTCGAGCGGGCGCGGCACGCGGTCCAGGTCAAGCGCCAGCACCAGCGCCCGGGCGTACTGCGCCTTGCGGCCCGACCGGGTGCTGATGAAGCGGCGCAGGTGCTGGATCGAGCTGCGTCCGCGCTGAGCGGGCTGCGCTTGCAGGCGGCGCAGCGACTGGAGCTCGCCTTGCGCCTCGATGACCCGCTCGACGCCCTCGACGCCGAGAGCCCGGATCAGCTCGTCCTCGAGGTCGGCGACGCAGACGTGGAAGCCGAGGCGCTCCATGCCGGCGCGGTCCAGGTCGCGGCCGATGCCGACGCGCTCGAGGGCTCGCCGGAAATCGGGCTCCTCGCGCTCGTCGCAGAGGCCGCGCAGGACAACTTCGGAGCGCTCGCGGCGCCACGTAACGAGGAAGCGGCCGATCGCGTGCGCGCCGCCAATGGCCATGATCACGACGCCGGCACCCGCGTTGCCTGAGGCGCGCCGCTGCGCGAGCGTCTCCAGCGCGACCTTGTCGCTCTGGCCCTCGACGATGATGACCGTGCCCGCCCGCGCGGCCGCTTCCACTAGGCCCGAACTGTAGCGGTGCCGCTCAGGCCGTCTCTACGCCGACTCCAAGCCGTTCCTGGACTTGCGCAAACGCCCCTTTCGAAGCGTTTCGCTTTTATGAGGAGCGCCTGGCTGCCGCTCTTCGCCCTCACGTGTTGCCTGGTCCTGGCCATACAGGCGTGCGGTCAGGATCAAAACACGCTGCAAGGCGCTGAGGCACATCCGCCGACCGGGCTTCAGCCCGCGATCGATGCCAACGCGACCTCTACGTGGCCACAGACCGATCCGAACTCGGACCCAAATGCTCCGCCGCTCGACATGATGATCACCAAGTCGATGCTGTACGCGGCCGGTTTGAAGCACGGTGTCAATCCGTATCTGGTCATGGGGCTCGCCTGGCATGAGAGCGGATGGCAGGCCTCAGTCGTCTCCTCGGCGGGCGCCGTCGGGATCATGCAGGTCATGCCGTCGACTGCGGCCGCTGACGGACCCGCACTTCTGAATCGCCACGTCAACCTCTTCGATCCCGGAGACAACATCGACATGGGGACGGCCATCCTCAAGAACAACCTCGACCGCTACAACAACGATCTGGCCAAGGCGCTGACTGCGTACTACGCGGGAGGCGCGGCTGTGGCCGATTGGGGCAGCTTGAGGGCCGACTGCCGCCGTTACGTCTGGGCGGTTTACAACGCAGCGATGATGTTCAAAGAAGGCAAAGGCCCGGTTTAGCCTCTCCCGATCGTCGACGCGCGCAAGGCCAGCTCAGGCCCGAGGATCATCTGCCGGTGCCCATCCGCCCGCGTCGACGCGAGGCTCAGCACCAGGCGCGCCATCTCGCGGCCCATGTCTTCGATCGGTTGCCTGACGCTCGACATCGGAGGCTGCGTCGTGGCCGCAACGGGGGAGTCGTCGAAGCCGATCACCGCAACGTCGTCGGGCACTCGACGCCCAAGCACCTGCAGCGCCCACATCGCGCCGGCGGCCATCTCGTCCGATGCCGCGAAAACTGCATCGATCCGATGCGTTGACGCGAGCAATCGCTCCATGGCGATCTCGCCGCTGTCGCGGTCGAAGGCGGCATGCTCCACGAGGTCAGACCGTAGCGCGGCATTCCACATCGCCTCGCGGAATCCCTGGAGCTGATCCGTCGCCGCGTGCAAACCTCGCGGTCCGCTGATGTGAGCGATGACGCGACGGCCCTGCTCGATCAGGTGCTCGGTGGCGGTCCGCCCGCCGGCGTGATTGTCGACGTCGACAAAGCTCACCTCGATCGAGCCGCGTGGCCGGCCGCCGAAGACGGTGGGGATCCCGCGAGCCTGGAGCCGCGAAGGTAAGGCGTCCGACTCGTGAAGGGTCAACAGCAGGACGGCGTCGACGTGGCCTCCGGCCAGGTAGTGCTCGAGCCGGTGGACATCGGCCGGTGATTGGGGTGAAAACAAGACCATCTGTATGCCGCTGGCCGAGAGCTCCTCGCCGATGCCGCGAAGGAGGCGGGGAAGCAGCGGCTCGAGGAAGAGTCGCGACCCCGGCTCAGGCACGACAACACCGACGGATTCGCTGCGCGACGCGGCCGGGCTTCGGGTTGCGTTGTACGGCACGTAGCCGAGCTCGGCCGCGGCTCGCTCCACTGCCTGACGCGCCAAATCGCTTACGGCCTGGTTGCCGCTGAAGACTCTTGACGCGGTCGTTCGCGATACGCCGGCCGCCCTCGCCACCTGGTCGAGCGAGACCGGTGTTCGTGAAACCGCTTCCATCGGCGTGCATAAGTAGACAGCGATGGCCCACTGCGGTCAATGGAGGTGTTACGCAAGCGCCGTACAAAGATGATGCCAAATGCCCGTCTAAGGCCAAAGGCCTGGGCCGCGACCGGATCGGCCGGTTGTAATCTCGAGTGATGGAAGAGCCGCTCCGGCCGGTCTACGTATCCAGGGTGAGGATCGTCCGCGAGCGCGGCCCGATCCGCCAGGCCTACCTTCCTGTCGAGTCGCAGCCCGTCACCTTTGGCACGCACGGCGCGGTGCGGGAGCACTACGGCACCGCTCCCGGCCAGTACCCCGACCACGCCACGACGCTGGACTACGTCGTCGCGGCCGCGGCTGGTTGACTCACCGGCACGCTGGGTGGCGCGCTGGAGGCGCGCGGGATCGATGCAAGCGAGGGCCGGCTGACGTCAGAGGCTGAGGGCGAGATCTACCTCGTGGACAAGGTCCTCGTGATCAGGCGGATCCACGTCCACTACACGCTCAGGGGCTGTCCAGACGACAAGCGCGAGGCGGCGGAGAGGTCGCGCGCCTTTCACGCGTCGCGATGCCCAGTCGCGAAGAGCATCGAGAAAGCGATCGAGATCTCAACCGACCTCGCGTTCGAGTGACACCGCCGACGGGCGCGACCACAGCGTGATGCCCAGGCGAATGTTGCGGAACACTTCCTCGCTGACCAGGAATCCGACAAAGATCAGCAGGAGCCCGAGGAACTCACCGAGGAAGAACGACCACGTCACGCCGAACCGGTTCAAGCTGCTCGTGATTCCTGGGATCAATGCGCCGAGGGCGATCAGAATCGTGGCGGGCACACGCGAATTGAGCTGTCCGGCGGCGAGCGCGGTCACCGCGCGCGGCAGCGATGCGAAGAAGTTGACCACGATCGCGATCACACCGAGCCGAGCTGCCACCGCGCGCTTCTTCGGCATGTAGATGTAGGCGGAGTAAAGCGCTCCAAAGACCAGGGCCAGGCCGCCGCCAGCGTTGAAAGGCACGCTGGTGACACGGAGATAGCCGGGAAAAGCGGCGGCCACGGGCACGTGGGTAGCGGGATCGACGAAGTTCCCCGACACGTGAGCCGTCATGACCAACACCGCCACGACAACAGTGCCCGCGACCAGGAACGCCATCGCCACGTGCGCCTGAAGGTCACGTCGCAAGGTGGTCGCAAAGGCGACCGCCGCGGCTGCGAGCAGCGCCACGGCGAGGGTACCGAATCCGGCCGCGCACGAGCCGGGATACTTCGAGGTAGCGGCAAGCGAGAAAAGACCGCCGAGGGCGATCGAGAACGCAACGAAGTATCCGAATCGAGTCTTGCTCAGCAAGTACAGCGTCCCGGCCCCGAGGTAGGCCGGGACCAGGAAGGCACCGATCAGATACCAGGTGCGGTAAACAGGCTCGCTCCAGCCCATCGCTCCACCGAGAAACTCGGCTCCCGCGCTGATCCCGTACCAGACGAGGCCGATCCCCCAGACCAGCTGGAACGCTTGTCGGCGCTGCCACCACTGGTCCAGCACCATCGCCGCGAACACGAAGCTCAGCACAGAGGAGCCAAGCGGCAACACGACGTTGAGAGCGCTCAATTACGCGTTCAGTTTAGGAGTCACTCGAAGAAGACTGTCTCGTCGGTTCCCTGCAGGCGTACGTCAAACCGAAGGACGTTGCCGTCGCGGCGGGCGACCAGCGTGTGGCGCCGTTCTGGATCG
>VBII01000320.1 GCA_005887735.1 Chloroflexota bacterium | reverse complement strand
CCAGGCCGAGGTGGGGGATGAGCGGTCCGGTGTTCGTCACCTTGACCACGAGCTGGACTGGGTCTCCGACCTTCGCGCCATGGGTCGCGACTGCGTCCACCGTGGCCGTCATCGGTACGGGATTGGAGCACATGCCGGAAGCCAGCATTGCCACCACAAGCCCAGCCAGCTTCATCGTCGTCGATCCTTAACCCAGCGCTAAACGGCCAAGCGGTATTCTGGGCGACTTGCGCCACGAGCGGACGCGCGTAACGCATCCATACCTATGTTCGTTTCAAGGAGCCGTGAGGAACGGGGTAGTTCTCCTCCTTGCCGTGGCCGCGATCGCCGCCTGCACGACGAACGGTCCGCTTACCCCGGCCTCCAGCCCCGCCGCCAAGCGAACGACACCGGCTCCGGCCGCAAGCCCCACCCCAGCTCCCAGCTCGAGCCCCACGCCGAGCCCGTCGGCCTCGCCGACGGCCGAGCCCAGCCCGGTGGTGGTGCCGGCGTGGGCCGCCCTGCACGGCAGCTGCGTGAGCGCCCCGGCGGCGCAGGAGGCGGTGCTGCAGCTCCAGGGCTCGTCGACCCCGGTCATCGCGGACGTCTCGGACGCCAAGGCTCCTCGCACTCTCTGCGGGATCAGCGGCGGCAACTTCCAGCCTGTGCTGGTGACCCAGACCATGATCTCCTGGTACGCGACCCAGGGCAGGGTGGACTCCCCCGGGACCAGCGTGATCGCCGTCCTCGACCCGTTCGCAGGTAGCTCGACGGTCGCCGCCACCTGGTCCGGGGGAGGCTTCATGGACGGACTCCACGCCTGGCGCCCGGATCGCGGCTTCCTCGCCTATGTCGCGTGCGACCAGACCTCCGTGACCCTCCACCTGCTGAGCGGAGGCGGCGACCGCGTGGTCGCCACGCTGGGCGCGGTGCCGGGCCGTGGTCTCAACCCGAACGAAGACGACTCCTACCTGGGCTTCTCACCAGACGGCGCCTATTTCGCCCTGGTCCAGACGTTCGCCGGCTCTGGCGACCAGCTCCAGGTCCGGCGCACGATCGACGGCACCCTCGCGTTCAGCCTCTCGAGGGCCACGATGGCGACCTGGGGCAGCAGCGGCAGCAAGCTCTACTACCGCATGCCCGGTTCGAGCGTGGTGCAGGTATGGGATTCCAGCGCCGGCGTGTCGCAGGCGTTCGGCCAGCCCGCGACGTGGATTCGGCCTCGCGCAGATGCCGGCGACGACTACCTTGCCTTCACCGTGCGCGACTCGGTCGGCACCCCGCACGTCTGGCTCTACGGCCACAACGGGCGCTCGGGCGGCCAGCTTCCCAACGTCCGCTCGTCGGCCGTCTGGCTGAACTCCACCACATTCCTTTATCTGGAGGAGGCGCCCTGCTCGCCGAACTGCGGCATCGGGCCGGCGTGGCAGCCGGACAACAAGACGTTCACCTTCGACATCGCGGCCCAGGCCGAGGCAGCCTCGCGGATCAGCCAGGTCTACGGGGCGTGGCCACGACCGGGCCAAACATGATCACCGACAAACCTGGCGGTGCGATCATGACGCCGACCGAGATGGACCAGATCACCGAGCCGGTGGACCTCGCCGGCCTGCAACCGCCCGAAACCTATCTCCCTGCGCCCGCAAGGCGGCGGCCGGGCCCCCCGGGATGGCTTCCGGCGCTGCAGCTCACGGAGCGGCGATGGTGGACGGTCGCCCTGGCGGCGAGCCTGCTGGTCACCGCGTTCGGCATCGGCCTGCTCTACGTCGACGATGCGAACAACCAGGGCACGATCCGCACGCTGACGACCCAGAACGAGTCGCTGACCGGCCGCTCCCAGATCCTGCAGGACCAGCTCAAAACGACTCAGACCAACCTCACGGCGACGCTGGGCGAGCTGGCCAAGACCAAGGCCGACCTGGAACATCCTCACCTGACGATCTGGAACGCTCCGCAGACGTTGAAGGGCCCGACGTGGTACCTCGCGGGAGGCATCCCGGACACGTTCACCTATCACCTGCAGGCGACTTCGACAGGGCCCATGTCGGTCAGCATCCTCACCCTGGAGCAGTGGGCCGCGGCGATCCAGTGCGTCGATCTCAATGGCGGAACGGTGAACTACTGCATGCACCACAACGGGACCGTGCTGAGCTGGCTCAGCGTGACGAGCGTCAACTACGACTTCCACCTGGCCGAAGGGTGCGCCGACTACATGTCGGTTTTCACCTCCGCCGGCTCGATCACCGTCACCCCCAACGTCAGCGTCACCTACAACCCGGCGAGCACGACCACGGGCACCTGCGGCTGAGCTTCCTCAGGTAAATTCCACTTAAGAAAAGTTCGCGCCTGAAAGTTAGGCTATCCTATCTTTTGTGATAGGCATGCCAGCACTCGCGATTAGGGTGGCCTAGGTGGTCGAGCAGCTCGAGCGCCGAAGCGTCTTCACGCGGTCCCAGGAGGATTACCTCAAAGCCCTCTATCTGCTGGGCGGCGACGAGCGCCCCGTGCCGACGCGCGATCTCGCGCAACGCCTCGGCATCTCTTCGCCGAGCGTCAGCGAGATGGTCACGCGCCTGTCGGCGCAGGGACTCGTAGGGCATGACCGCTATCGCGGCCAGCAGCTCACCCCCGAGGGACGGAAGGTCGCGCTGGAGCTGGTCCGTCACCACCGCCTGCTCGAGATGTTCCTGGTCCGGGTCCTGGGTTACAGCTGGGACGAGGTCCACGACGAGGCGGAGCGCCTCGAGCACGTGATCTCGGAGCGGATGGAGCAGAGGATCTTCGAGCTCCTGGGCCGCCCCCAGCTCGATCCGCATGGTCACGCGATTCCTACCCTCGGCGGCAAAGTCCGCGCCGTCAGCCACCGGGCGCTCAGCGAGTGCCGGGCCGGCGAAAAGGTGGCCGTCGAGGGCGTTTCCGACGA
>VBII01000073.1 GCA_005887735.1 Chloroflexota bacterium | reverse complement strand
CTGGGGCGAGGAGCGCTCGACGTTGGTGGGGCAGATCACCACGTCCGCCCCGTAGGCCTTGAGCAGGCTGATCTTCTCCGCCGACATCTTGTCCGGCATGACGAAGACCATCTTGTAGCCCTTGATGGCGGCCACCATCGCCAGACCGTGCCCGGTGTTGCCGGAGGTCGGCTCGATGATCGTCCCGCCCGGCCGGAGCTGGCCGGTCCGCTCCGCCTCTTCGACCATGGTCAGCCCGATGCGGTCCTTGACGCTGCCGCCCGGGTTGAGCTCCTCCAGCTTGGCCAGGATGGTCGGCTTGACCCCGGCGGTGACCTTGTGCAGGCGGACCAACGGCGTGTTCCCGACGAGGTCGAGAATGCTGTCCGAGAACTTCACCGCACCCCTAGTATCTGCCTGTCGGCGGCCTGCTCTGCGCCGAACCAGCGAAAGAAGACCACGAGCGCTGCGATGGCCAGGGTCACCTTGCCCACGATCATCAGCACCGCGCCCGCCACCGTCTGGTCGATCAGCGCGGTGAAGCCGGCGACCAGGCGCGGCACGTGCGTGTAGAAGTCATAAAAAGGCACGCGGGAGAAGATGAGGGCGAGGGCGACCCCATCCTGGGGCAGCGTCGCCAGCAGCATGTAGACGAGCTTGGCGCCCGGTGACATGTGCCAGCGCGACTGCGCTGACGTGGACTCGATGATCGGCCAGTAGAGCGCGATTCCGGCGGCGACGAACATGACGTGCTCCAGCACGTGCAGGCCCTCGTTGGACAGAGTCGCGTCGTAGAGCGCGGGCGCATGCCACACGATCATCACCACCGCAGCGATCACCTGGGCCTGGACCGGCTCGGTCAGCGCACGAAGTCCCGGAACCCGGACGAGGCGCGCCGCCATTGCCGGGGAAAGTCCCAGCAGCATGAGGGGCGGCGCGACAAACGCGAGCAGCACGTGCTGCAGCATGTGGACGCTATCGAGGTAGTGGTCGCTGATGGTGTCGACCGGCGTCTCCAGCGCGATCCACAGCGTGAGCAGACCCGCCAGGAAATAGAGGGTGTGCCTGCGCCGCGCATCAGGCGCGCCGCGGGTCAGCCAGGCGTGTCCGAAAAACAGCAGCACCAGTCCGGCGTATACGGTCACGTCGAACGGCCAGCTGATCAATCTCGTGCGGTGTTTGTCGCTGGCCGCGAGGCCAGCGCGATGAGGCCGATGGCCACGACGAGAACATGAGTCGCCGTACACCAGAGGCAGATGACCCCGAGGCGCACGATCTCGATGAAGACCAGATAAAGCACGGTGGCCAGTCCGACCCCGGACCACACCAGGTGGGCGCGCCCGGCCGGTCGCGTCCAGAGCAGGGCGCTGACGCCGAACCAGACGATACCCGCGGCTGAAGTTGGGACCGCCGTCCCGCCGATGACCGCGTAGGAGCTCGACAGCACCGCCTCGCAGTTGATGGGGCCGGTCACCGGGCAGCCGGGAATCACGCCGGCGTAGTGGAGGACGGTCAGGTAGGCGGAGACCGCGATTCCCGCCAGGCTGACGAGAAGCGCGGAAAGCTGGAGCCGCGACACTACTTCAGCGTCTTTTCGAGGTTCTGGATCGTCGCGCTGGAACAGACCGTGGCCGGCTGATCGCCCGTGGCCTTGCAGATGGCGGCGGTGATCAGGTTGGCCGAGCCGACGATCGCTTTGGCCTGAGTCGAATCGGGCTGCTTCAGGGCGTCGGCGACGGCTCGCCAGCTCATCCCGCCGATCGTGTCGGGCGAGTAGGTGGCGCCGGTGGAGGCGTACTGGTTCGCGAAGTCGATGAAGGGAATCGAGCCGGAGGTGTCGTACTTGGTGACGAGCTGCTGCTCGGCCGCCGTCGGTGACTGCAACGCTTTCTGGTCGCGATCAAGGGTCTCGACCGAGACGAAGTCGATGTACTGGCTCGCGTACTTCGCGTTGCGAAACGTGAAAGTCACCGTGTTCGGAAAGATGTCGGTCGAGGACGAGGTCGTGGTCTCCAGCCCCGAAAATGTGCCGAAGCGCGAGAGCGCGATGATCAGCGGCCAGCGCTCGGCTGCGCAGTACGGACAGTACTCGGCGCCCAGGTAGAACACTTCCGGTTTCCCCGTCGAGCCCACCAGCCTGGTGCCCGACACCGGCTTGATCAGGTTGTTCGCGGAGCCCTGGCCGACCGAATCGAACTCGGAAGCCGGGAGGCTGGTGATCGTCTCGAGGACGACCTGGGTCTCGCTCTGGGTGGGCGGCGGCGGCGGTGCAAGCGGCGTCGTGTACCAGTGGATGACCCAGAAGGCGGCGATCACAACGGCTATGCCCGCGACGACCGCCGCCGGCATCACCCATCCGGGCGTGCCCGCCACCGGTTTTCGCAGCGGAGCCCCCTTTCGCACCGGGCGCCTTGCGCTCATGACTCCTTGGTGATGGGTTGAGCCAGGATCCAGAGGCTGGTCATCGTGTAGAGCACCATCAGCAAAAGCATGGGGTACTGGCTCAGCAGCGCGCGCTGGGCGGTGCGGAACCTCTCCCCCGCACGCAGGTGGGAGAGAAACACCGCGATCACGTGGCCGAGCACGATCAGCACGATGTCGGCGTACCAGACGGTGGACGCCTGCGCCAACGCGAAGTTGGGCGTGAAGCTCGCCACGGCGGGCCACAGGTGCCAGCCTTTCTGAAGCGGATCGTTGAGCAGCGGGATCAGGTACTGCGACGAAACGACCACGTAGCTGTAGTTGTGAGCGGCGTTGTACACGAGCGCGATGGGCACCAACGTCAACGCAAAGGAGGAGACGGTGGCTTTGAGGTCGACTTTGCGCTGCCCCAGGTAGATGACGGCCTCCATGAACGTGATGAAGATGAGCAGGAAGGCAACGGTCAGCAGGATGAGTCCGAAAGTCCGAACGGCGAAAAACCCGAACGCGCCAAGCGGCAGCCAGTAACCCTTGAGCGCAACCGTGAAGTCCTGCCACGCCGGCGTGGCCGAGATGCCGTCGAAGGCCAGCGTGCTCAGCATCAGGATCACGAAGAGCACCCGGTCCCACCCGGACGGGGCGGGCTTCAGCAGGCCGACGCCCCAGGGCCGGATGTAGACCGCGCTGATCTTTCCCCGCTCGTCGCGCTCGGTCTCGAGCGGTCCGAAGCGCGCGACGATGCCGAACAGGATGGTGAAGGCCTCGCAATGCTCGAGCCACTCATCACGGCCGAAAAAGAACATGCCGGCCAGCGTGATGACGGTGTAGGCGATGGCGGCGATCGCCACGATGACCGGCCGGTTGGCCATCCCTGTGGTCAGCTCGAGGCAGGCGAAGCTGAAGTAGGCGGCAGTGGCCGGCCACACCCCGACCTCCGGCAGCTTCCAGACGGGCTTGATTCGCATCGCCCTGGCCAGCGCGTCATAGATCGCCGTCCAGGGGCTGAAGAGGTACCACAGGTTGCCGAGCAGCCCGGACAGGATCACCATCAGCGCCCAGAAGTAGATCCAGACGACGTATTCGGCCGGGTTGTAGAAGGCGTTGGTCGGCCCAAACAAGCCGGCCACGACGACGGTCAGGAAGCCGATCAGTCCGATCGCGCCGCCGACGATTCGTGGCCACGGCGAACGAGCGACCGGCACAAGCCACGGCACCGCGCGGCGCGGGTAGTCGGTTGCGTTGGGGCCGACCCGGTCGCCCGCGAACAGCACGACCAGCACGAATGAGATGAACACGACGCCTCCCGCCGCGTAGAGGTAGAGAGCTGTCGCGATGGGCAGGTCGTAGCGGGGCCCGAAACCGTGTAGGAGCATGTGCGCTGCAAGTGTCATGGGCTCACGACCAGGGTGCCCAGCGGATGGCTCGTGCTCTCCCACTCGATGTCGCAGCTGCACGTGTTGTCCGCCTTGAACGTGTGGCTGACCACCTGGCCCGCCTTCGTGTCGAAGGCGATGTCGTATTGATGGACATGAATTTCCCCGTCAGTGTCGCTGCTGATGTTGATGGTGATGGTGTCGTGCTGATAAGCCTGAAGAGTTGGCGGCGACATGGTGGTGGCGCCGGTCACGGTGACATTGAAGATGCGGTTCTGGCCGCCGTGGTGGCCGTTGACGTAGATGACAATTCCGCCCGCCACGAAAAAGATCACGAGGAGCGCGACGACGACCAGGGCGCGAGTTTTGCTCACGCTTTTTCTCCTTTATTTATGCGCGTTGACGATCGATCGAGGTGCGCGCTAGAAAGGAGGACCTCGTCGATTGAAGCCGCAGGCGACGTGTCCGCCTGAGAGGGCAACGTGTGGCGCAAGTGACAATTCCGGCGCCTTCACCGCATAGACGAAGCGCTGGCGAGCGGGTGCGAATATGAGATGCAGCTGCTCGAGCGCCGGGCCCAGCCGAATCAGCAGCCAGCGCAGCGCGAGCGCCGCGACGAGCGCGACGGGCAGCTGCCCCGCCGTGCCCCACAGCAGCAGCACCACAGGAGAAGCCGGCGAAGCGGCGGCGAGCGCTGACTCGGCCCCCTCCTGGAGCACAAAGCACGCCAGCTGAATTGTGTAGAGGAACGCGAACAGGCGGAGGAGCGAGGGTGCCGGTTCGTGACGAATCGACCGGCCTGCGGTCACGCGCGCGAAACCGATGACGAGGAGCGCAACCAGCGTCACCGCCGCTGCGGCGCCCAGCCCTGTCTTGACCAGCGCCGGGAAGTACGCGTGCGCGCCGGCGCTCTGAACCTGCGCGGCCGCCGAGCCATACCGAAGCTCGAAGGCCAGGAGGTGACCACCCTGTGAGGCGGCCACGCCAAGGCCGAGTCCGACCAGAGCAAACCGGCGGCGGCTCACGGCTCTCGATGATAGGCGGTGACTAGCGCAGCGACTCGCCCGGGGCCGATCCCTCCCAGGCCGTGGTCTCCCAGTTGTCCTTGCGGCCGTCGACCGGCAACCACGGCGGAAGGTCCATCAGCAGCTCATCGGAGAGCGCGGACGAGTAGGGCTCGTAGCCCTTGCGCAGCTTTTTCAGGCGATCCCAGAACAGGTCGAAGTCGACCCTCGCGCCGGCCTCGGCCATGTCCTCATAGATGGACCTCGCCTCCGCCTGCGAAAGCCTGTCAGCGCGGTCGAAGCGCGGCGCCGCCCGCAGGATCTGGCTGAGGTCGCCCAGCGCGTGGCGTCCGATCGCGTACATGCGCCGAGCGGTCCATGTCTTGCCCTCAGCCTTCGCCGCCTGCCAGACCGTGGCGACGTCCATCATCGCGGTCAGGGCCGCGAGCCACGACTGATTCTCATGCTGCGATCGGAAGTAGCTCAGCACCTGGTATGAGAGGTGGCTTTCGAGCAGCTCGGCGGTCCACTCCTCCCAACGCCCGATGAGCGGCCGCAGCTCGTCCATCGCGCCCGCGCGAGCCACGCGACGGATCAGGTCGCCCGCGCTCGGCGGCGAACCAGCCCACTCGTCGAGCATCGAGATGACCGTCTCCCGCCTGGAAAAGCTCTGGTAGAGGATCGGCAGGTACGAGATGACGATGGCAAGGAAGCCGAAGCCGGTGGCGGCCTCGACCACGGTGACGAAGCGCGCCAGGTCGGTGTGCGGCGTGAAGTCCCCGATGCCCAGCGTGGTGAAGCTCGTTCCGCTGACGTACAGATGGCCGAAGGTGGAAAGCCTCGGGTCGAAGTTGGCCGCCCACAGGAGGAGAGCGAAACCGGTGATCAGGAGGATTCCCCAAAGGACGAGGAGGATCAGCAGCGAGAGCGGGCCATAGACGCTGAGGAAGGTCTCGCGCCGGTCGCCCGACCCCATCCGGCGGCCGACCGCCGCCCACGGTTTCCAGCTCACACGGTAGAAGACCTTGGAGAACCGGACCCCGGAAACCCGGCGCGGAAGGATGATCGTCTCGAAGGCATCGCGCAGCACTCCGACCACGAGCACGAGGCCGATCAGCCCGAGTACAAACGGCATCTGGTGGTCAAACCCTCGCATCTGGCGCGAAATTCATCAACTTTGTCGTCCCCATTTATGGGGAACTACCCGTCTCCGGCGGGGATTGGGCTGGGTCTCCTTCAATCAGGCCAACTTGACACCCGCTCCGGCGGGGCAACACAATGCGCTTGGCTAAGAAGAGGGCTACGGAGTAAGACCCGCTGTCGGCGCACTCTCGCCCCGGGGGAGGTAACGGGAAGAAGGCGGTGGGAAGTTGGATCTGTGAGGTATGCGCATGAAGTTAGCCAGATTGCTCCCTGCCATCGCTTTGGTAGGGCTTTTCGTCACCGCCTGCGGCGGTGGAACCGGGGGTTCCCCGACACCGTCGGCGAGCGTCCCGTCGGACCTCAGCATCAGCTCATTCACAGCTGACTTCAGCTACATGAGCAAGCTGACCAACCTGACCGCTTCGGGCAAGGGCATGGTCGGCGTGATCCTGCCCGACACAACGTCGTCGACCAGATACGTGGCCTTCGACCAGCCGTACCTGACGACTGCGTTCCAGAAGGCGGGCTACACCTCGTCTCAGTTCAAGATCGACAACGCCCAGGGCAACGAGCAGCAGGAGCTGTCGATCGCACAGGCCGACATCACGGCTGGAGCGACCGTCCTGATCATGGACCCGCTCAACAGCACGGTCGGTTCCCAGATCCAGAATCTGGCGCAGACGCACGGCGTCAAGCTGATCAGCTACGACCGCGCAACTTTCACCGGGACCAACACCTACTACGTCAGCTTCGACAACGTGCAGGTGGGCGAGCTCATCGGCAAGGGCTTCGTCCAGTGCGTAAGCGACTGGAAGGTCAACAGCCCGCAGGTCTTCGAGCTCGACGGGGGCCAGAACTCCGACCCCAACGCCGTCGACTTCGCCAAGGGCTACAACGACGCGATCTGGAGCGACAAGACCACCCCGCTGAAGGCCGGTAAGACCAACAGCCAGGGCATGACCCTTGTCAACGAAGTGATCGCAGAGGACTGGAACAACAGCACCGGGCAGTCCAAGTTCCAGGCCGCGTACTCCTCCAACACCAAGATCAACGCGACGGTCGAAGCCAACGACGGGCTCGGCAACGCGGTGATCACCGTCCTCAAGAGCAAGGGCGTCAAGGCCAATACCATCCCGACCACCGGCCAGGACGCAACCCTGGACGGCATGGTCAACGTCCTTCAAGGCTTCCAGTGCGGTTCGGTCTACAAGGCCGTATACCTCGAAGCCCAGGACGCCGTCGCATTGGCCACCGTTCTGCGCGCCAGCGCCACGCCGCCATCCGGCCTGGTCAACGGCACGACCTCGCCTCCATCGGGCGTCTCAGGAACTCAGCAGCCGGCTTCTCTACTGGTGCCGATCTGGGTCACCAAGTCGAACATGCAGGCGACCGTCATCAAAGACAAGTTCATCGACGTCGCGACGCTCTGCGGCAAGGTGACGCAGGCCGTCTGCACGGCTAACAACATCTCGTAGGTCGACCATGACGCCGCCGCCTCGTGCGGCGGCGTCAGCCTCTCTCTCAGTCGTCGATAATGCAGGTGACATGTCGGCGGCCAGCGCTGAGCACGTAGCGAGCAACGAGCCGCTGCTCAAGGTCAGAGAGCTGGACAAGCACTTCGGCCCGGTCCAGGCCCTTTATCACATCAACCTGGACCTCCCCTCCGGGCAGGTCACCGCATTGTGCGGCGATAACGGCGCCGGGAAGAGCGTGCTGACCAAATGCATCGCGGGCATTTACCAGCCGGATCACGGCCAGGTCTTCTGGGAGGGCCAGCCCGTGCACATTCGAGCTGCGCGCGACGCGTCGCGGCTGGGGATCGAGACTGTCTACCAGGACCTCGCCCTGGCCGACAACCTCGACATAGTGCAGAACATGTTTCTCGGTCGCGAACGCCTCCGCAACCGGCTGCTGGACGAGGACAACATGGAGCGGGCCGCCAAGGAAACCCTGGCCAGCCTCCGCGTCACGACGGTACGCTCGATTCGGCAACCCGTCGCCTCGCTTTCCGGTGGCCAGCGCCAGTCAGTGGCTGTGGCCAAGGCGGTCATGTGGAACTCCAAGCTGGTGATCATGGACGAACCGACTGCGGCCCTCGGAGTCGTGCAAACGAAGATGGTGCTCGACCTCATCAAGCGGCTGCGCGACCGTGGCCTCGCGGTGATGGTCATCTCCCACAACCTCAACGACGTCTTCGAGGTGGCAGATCGCATTGCGGTGATGTACCTGGGCCGCGTCGTGGTGCAGGACCAGACGTCGTCGTTCGACCGGCAGAGCGTCGTCGAATACATGACCACAGGAGGGCTGGGCCGCAGCGGTGGCAGACGTACCCAAGAGAGCTGACCTGGCCGAGGTCCCGCCGGAGCAGGCGCCAGACCTGACGGCGGCGCCGGAGGCGATCCAGGCCGAGGTCCCGCCTGAGCTCGTCGCGCAAACGCTCGGCGAGTACGTCCGCGCCTATGCGGCCCGGATCCGGGCGGGAGAGAGCGGAGTGCTCCCGGTCATCGCCGCAATGCTGGCGATCGTGATCGTCTTCGAGGTGGTCAGTCCGAACCACCTCTTCTTGTCCGCGGGAAACCTGGTCAACCTTTTCCAGCAAAGCGCCGTGTTCATGGTCCTCGCAATGGCCGAGGGATTCGCGCTGATTCTCGGCGAGATCGACCTCTCGATTGGATTCGTGGGCGCGCTTGGCGCAGCGGTAACGGTCCAGCTCGTGCAGCCCCAGACCACGAACTGGCCCTGGCCGGCGGCAGTCGCGGCGGGGCTTCTCACCGCGACAGTTTTCGGCCTGATCCAGGGCACCTTGATCACCCGCCTTCGCATTCCATCCTTCATCGTCACCCTGGCCGGCTACCTGATCGCCAACGGGCTGTTCTTGCAGGTCCTCCTGCTCGGGCCTTTCTCCGGCTATCCCAACCTCGCCGGCTTCAGCGACAACCTGAAGGTGATCTACAACCTCATGTGGGGCAGCATCGACCCGACTGTTTCGTGGATCGCCACCGCGGTCGTCGTCCTGGGACTCGGTCTTCTGATCTACCTCAGCGATAACCGGCGCCGCCGCAGCGGGCTCGTCGCCCCGCCGACCAGCCTCACCCTGATCAAGATCGGGCTCATCGCTGTCGTGGCTGTCGTCGTCGTTCTGATCTGCAACACGAACCGCGCCAACATCGGCACTCTCGAAGGGGTGCCCTGGGTGATCCCCATCGTGCTCGCCGTCCTCGGGGTCTGGACGGTGCTGCTTCAGCGGACGAGATACGGCCGGTACGTATATGCCATCGGCGGCAACCCCGAGGCTGCGCGCAGGGCCGGTATCAACCTGTCAATCGTCCGGACGGTGGCGTTCGGGCTCTGCTCGTTCACGGCCGGCATCGGCATGCTGCTCTACGCCTCGCTGCTCAACGGCATGTCGAACAACGTGCAGGGGGGCCAGTACGTCCTGTACGCGGTGGCGGCGGCGGTCATCGGGGGCACGAGCTTGTTCGGCGGCCGCGGCAAGCCGCTCCACGGGGTCCTGGGCGGCCTGGTCATCGGCGGGATCTACAACGGCATGTTCCTCGTGGGCCTGTCGTTCCAGTGGGAATACATAGTCACGGGCCTCGTGCTCCTGGGGGCGGTGACGATCGATTCGCTGTCCCGCCGGGGCTCGGCCTCGGGGAGCGTGACCCGGGTCTAGCCAGGGGACCTGGGCGACCGAAGCGCCCGGCTGACGCCAGACGTGCGCTAAAAACACGGCTGAAACGCACGTCTGACGCCGGACGTGCGGAATCGGGGTGAACCGGGAGCGCGGAGGATTGGGAATTCTCGATCCGGGGTAAACGTTCTCTCGTAAAGATGGCAACACCCAAATCCGAACTACTCCCAGTCCTCCCCATGGACGACGTTGTCGTCCTCCCCCACATGTCGGTCACGCTCGCAGTCGAGGGCGACGACCAGAAGGCCGCGATCGAGGCTGCCCGCCAGGGCAACCGGCTGCTCCTGCTGGTCCCTCGCATCGAGGGCAAGTTCGGGGCCATCGGCACGGCCGCCCGCCTGGGCGAGTCCGCCGAGCTGCCCACAGGCGCCGAGGCCTTCATGATCCGTGGCGAGTACCGCGCCCGCCTGGGCAGCGGCCAGGCTGACATCGGCGGCGCCCTCTGGGTCAAGGCCGACCCCATCCTGGACCCCGAGCCTCCCAGCGAGAAGGCCGTCGAGCTGGCTCGCGAGTACCGCGCCCTGCTCGAAAACCTGGTCGAATCACGCGGCGTGCCGCAGGTCGTTCAGTTCCTGCGCGCGGCCCGGACCCCCGGCCACCTGGCCGACCTGGCCGGATACTCGCCCGACCTTTCGACCGAGCAGAAGCTCGAGATCCTGGAGATGACCGACCTCGAGGAGAGGCTGACCAAGCTCATCAAGTGGACCAAGGGCATCCTCGCCGACGCTTCGCTGAAGGAGAAGATCCGCAGCGACGTGGCCGAGGGCATGGAGAAGACCCAGCGCGAGTTTCTGCTCCGCCAGCAGCTGGAGGCGATCAAGAAGCAGCTGAACGAGGGCCAGACCGACGTCGTGTCGACCTACCGCGAGAGGGTCGCGAAGGCGGAGATGCCCGAGTCGGTGCTGACCGAGGTCAACCGCGAGCTCGACCGCCTGGAGCGGACGAGCGAGCAAAACCCCGAGTACGGGTGGATCCGCACGTACCTCGACTGGATGCTCGACATCCCTTGGAACGTGCGTTCCGAAGACAACTACGACCTGAAGAAGGCGCGCGAGATCCTCGACGAGGACCACACCGGTCTGGGCGACGTGAAAGACCGCATCATCGAGTTCCTCGCCGTGCGCAAGCTGCGCAAGGAGCGTGGCCTCGAGGTTCTGGCCGGCCGCGGCTCGGGCGCGATCATCACGCTGGTCGGACCTCCTGGTGTGGGCAAGACCTCGCTGGGCGAGTCAGTCGCTCGAGCGCTGGGTCGCAAGTTCACCCGCGTGTCGCTGGGCGGAATCCGAGACGAGGCTGAGCACCAAGAACCCGGTGATCATGCTCGACGAGATCGACAAGGTCGGCAGCGACTGGCGGGGCGACCCGTCGTCGGCGCTGCTCGAGGTGCTCGACCCGGCGCAGAACCACACGTTCCGCGACCACTACCTCGAGGTCGACCTCGACCTTTCCGAAGTCCTGTTCATCCCGACGGCCAACGTCTCGGAGACGATCCCGGCGCCGCTGCTGGACCGCATGGAGCTGATCCGCCTCGACGGCTACACCGAAGAGGAAAAGGTTGCGATCGCACGCGGCCACCTGCTCAAGCGGCAGGTCAAGCAGGCGGGACTCAAGCCAGAAGAGGTTACGGTCGACGAGGCTGCGCTCATGAAGGTGATCACCGATCACACGCGTGAGGCCGGTGTGCGCAATCTCGAGCGGGAGCTGGGCAAGATCACGCGCAAGGTGGCGACCAAGGTCGCGAAGGGCGAGCTGACGCCGCCGGTCGCGATCACGCCCGACCGCGTTCGCGAGTTCCTCGGCAAGCCGAAGTTCGACAACGAAGTGGCCGCGCGCACGGCCGTGCCAGGGGTGGCGACCGGACTCGCCGTCACGGGCACCGGCGGTGACGTGCTTTTCGTCGAGGCAACCGCGACCGACACCAACGGGCAGGGCAGCACGCTGACCCTGACCGGACAGCTGGGCGATGTGATGAAGGAGTCGGCGCAGATCGCGCTGTCTTACGTCAGGTCGCACGCCGATGAGCTGAAGATCAATCACGACAGCATCAACAAGTCGTTTCACATCCACGTCCCGGAGGGCGCGGTCCCCAAGGACGGTCCGTCGGCAGGCGTGACGATGACGACCGCGATCGTGAGCCTGCTCACGGGACGGCCGGTGCGGAACACGGTCGGCATGACCGGAGAGGTGACGCTGCAGGGATTGGTGCTGCCGATCGGCGGTGTCAAGCAGAAGGTGCTGGCGGCGCATCGCATGGGCCTGACCGAGGTGATCCTGCCGAAGCGGAACGAGAAGGACATCGACGACGTGCCGCAGAGCGTGCGCGACGCGATGACGTTCCACCTGGCGAGCCGCGTGGACGACGTGCTGAAGCACGCGCTCGAGCCCGCCTCCACCGTCAAGTCGAAAACCGAAGCAGCCTGAGAGCCGGCGCGCGACTTCCGCACGGCTGACGTCACGCGTGCGCTAACCGGAGCTTGCATTCGCGCGGCTGACGTCAGACGTGCGGAATGCCGGCTCCCAGATGGATACGATCACTCGCGTGGACTCACTGCGTATCGACATCGCCGTCTTCGACGGCATGGATGAGCTGGACGCGATCGGGCCGCTCGAGGTTTTGCGCAGCGCAGCGGACCGGGGGGCGCCTTTCGATGTGCAGCTGGTGACGCTCGAGCCACAATCGCCGGTCCGGTGCGCGCACGGCCTCGCGATGATCCCGGATGGAGTGTGCCGGCCCGACGCGGGGATGCTCATCTTCCCCGGCGGAGGCTGGATCTCGCGCAGCGAGGCCGGCGTCAGGGCAGAGGTCGACAGCGGACGCTGGGCGTCGCGGATCGATGAAGCTGTCGCCCAGGGCTCCATCCTGGCCTCGGTGTGCACGGGTGCGATGATCCTGGCATCAGCTGGCGCGCTCACCAATCGCCGGGCGACCACGCATCACGGCGCGTGGCGCGACCTCGAAGCCGCCGGCGCAACCCTTGTTCACGAGCGCGTCGTCGATGACGGTGACCGCATCACCGCAGGCGGCGTGACCAGCGGTATCGACCTCGGCCTGTGGTTGATCGAGCGATTTGCTGGACGTGAGATGGCGGCGCAGATCGCTGAGAACCTGGAATATCGCGCTGCACCTCACGCTTGCTGATTACGTGAGCCGCCCTTCGCACGAGATCCTCCAGAGCGCAAAGACGATCGCCGTGGTCGGCGCGTCGCGCGATCCCGACAAGGCCGGGGGTTCGGTCCCCGCCGGACTTCAATCACGCGGTTTTCGCATCATCCCGATCAACCCATATGCAGACAAGCTTTTTGGGGAGCGCGCGTATCGCTCGCTGCTCGAAGTCGGCGAGCCGATCGACCTCGTCGATGTTTTCCGGCCTGCGGCAGACGCACCCGAGATCGCGCGCCAGGCAGTTGCCGTGGGCGCCAAAGCGCTGTGGCTGCAGCTCGACATCCGATCTGACGAAGCCCGCCGCATCGCGGAAGCCGCCGGCCTCGAATTTGTCGAGGACCAGTGCACCGCGATTGTGGCCTCTCTATATCGCGTACGAAGGCCGGCCGCTTAACCGTTAACCTCCAACCATGGCTGGCCGTCGATTACGCGTTCCGCGAGACCGCAGCATCGAGTCGGAGCTCAAGTTTCGAGTCAGGAGCACGCGGGATCACACCAAGCTCCGCAATCTGCTCCGCAAGCGCGGCGGAAAGCTGATCGGCCGATACAAAGAAGACAACTACCGTTTCAACGGGCCGGGCAAGTCGACCCGCAACACGACTCTGCGGCTGCGCATCCTGAACGGCGGACCTCGCGGCGTGCTGACCGCGAAGGGTCCGGCCACCTTCGACGGCGGCGTCAAGATCCGAGAAGAGACCGAGGTCGAAGTCCCGGATGTCCACGCGACGCTCGACATGCTGCAGCAACTGGGCTTCCGGGTCGGCTGGACATACCCGAAGCAGCGCACGATGTGGATGCTGGACGGCGTCGCCGTGACGCTTGATGTGCTCGACTTCGGCTGGTTCGTGGAGCTCGAGGGTCCGGCGGAGGTCCTGCCGGAGATGGCGCGAAGCCTCGGCCTCGATCCCTCCAAAGCGCTGAAGGACAGCTACTCGGTCATGGCGCGCAAGCACCTCAAGGCAAAGAAGCCGACCAAGGCACGCCCGACCCCGGTCGTCATTCCGCCCGCTACGGACGCCTCGGGACTGAGGTGAAACGCAGCTCGTAGCTCTCGGCGTCGAAGTCGCCCAGGCCGCCCTCCGGACGCCACGACAGCGGTCCGAGGTGGGTGAATCCCACCTTCTGCGCAACCCGCCGGCTGGCGTGGTTTTCCCGCCCGGCCCACAGCGTCAGATACGACACCCCCAGCTCGTCGCGCGCCCAATCGATCAGGGCACGACAGGCCTCTGTGGTGAGGCCTCGACCGGCATGATCCGTGCGGATCCAGTAGTGGAGCTCCGCGCCGTCAGCGCCTTGTCGGTTGAGGCCGGCAACCCCGAGCGCGTCCCCGCTCTCTCGTTCGATCACGGCGAAGTGAAACACGCGGTCGGAGCGCCAGGCCTGCTCGTCGCGGCGGGTCATCGCGAGCGAGCTCTCCGGCGATGGCTCTCGCGCCCACGGCATCCACGGCAGCAGCTCGGGTCTGGATGCGACGACGGCGGCATGCAGGCCGTCTGCGTGCGAGGTGCTCACGGGTTCGAGCAGCAGGCGCTGCGTTTCGAGCGTTACTCGGCGCGTGGAGGTGGCGCAGCCTTCGCCTGGCCGTCGCGAGCCGGCCCGACCCAGACGGTCTGGATGTTGGTGAATTCCTTGATGCCGTACTCGGAAAGCTCGCGGCCATAGCCCGATCGCTTGACGCCGCCGAACGGCAGACGCGCGTCAGACGCGACCATCCCGTTGATGAACACCTGCCCCGCTTCGATCCGCCCGGCGAGGTTCTTGCCGCGCTCCACGTCGGAGGTCCAGATATTGGAGCCAAGCCCGAAGTCGGTGTCGTTGGCCACCCGCAGCGCGTCCTCGGCATCTTTGACGCGGATCACCGCCGCGACCGGGCCGAACGTCTCCTCGTGGTAGGCAGGCATGCCCGGCCGGACGTTGGACAGCACCGTGGGCTCGAAGAAGTAGCCGTCGCCAGCGATACGCTTGCCGCCCGTCAAAGCCCTCGCCCCGAGCCGGAGCGATTCCTCGACCTGCCGCTCGAGCTCGTCGACCAGGTCGCCGCGGGCGAGCGGTCCAACCTGGTTGGCCCGGTCCATTGGATTGCCCACCTTGAGCGCGGCGACCGCGCTGGTGAAGCGCTGCTCGAACTCGTCGGCGACGGGCTCTTCGACGATGAAGCGCTTGGCGGCGATGCAGCTCTGGCCGTTGTTCTGGTTGCGCGCGCGGCACGCCACAGTCGCCGCGGTGCTCAGATCGGCGTCGGCCAGCACGATGAAAGGGTCCGAGCCGCCCAGCTCGAGCACGCTCTTCTTCAGCTCTCGGCCCGCAGTCTCGGCCACCAGGGCCCCGGCCTTGTCGGACCCGGTCAAGGTGACCCCCGCCACGCGGTGGTCGGAGATGATCCGCCCCACCGCCGCCGAGCCGATGAGCAGGGTCTGGAACACCCCTTCGGGCACGCCCGCCTCGCGGAAGACCTCCTCGATCGCGAGCGCCGCCTGGGGCACGTTCGAGGAGTGTTTGAGGAGCATGACGTTGCCCGCGGTCAGTGCGGGTAGGCCGGCGCGGAAGGCCTGCCAGAACGGGAAGTTCCACGGCATGACCGCGAGGATCACGCCGAGCGGCTGGAAGCGGACGTAGCTCTCGGTGGCGGTGCTCTCGACAGGTTCGTCCTCGAGCAGGCGCGCTCCGTTCTCGGCAAACCAGTTGGCCGTCCAGGCGCACTTTTCGACCTCCGCCTCGGCCTCGACGATGGGTTTGCCCATCTCCGAAGTGAGCAGCGCGGCATAGCGCGACTTGTCAGTGCGCAGCACGCCGGCGACCGAACGCATGAGCGCCGTGCGCATCCCGAGGCCTGCGTCGCGCCAGGCCTGCCGGGCCGACCAGGCCCGGTTGAGGGCTGTGTCTATCGAGGCGTCGTCAGCTTCCGGAAACGAGGCGATCTCCCGGCCTGTGGCCGGGTCGATGGATCTCAGCACCCTCTCGAATCATGGCACGATAGCTCCGTGGCCCGAGCACCTGTGAAGCGGCGCGCCGATCGCGCACCGGCGACCAGCAAACAGCCCCTGGACCAGGTCGGCGACGGCCGCCGCCGCGTGGTCATCGAGGCCGTCATGCCCGAGGTCGACGGCGGCCGCTTTCCGGCCAAACGCACGGTTGGCGAGACGGTGACGGTCGAGGCGGACATCTTCGCCGACGGCCACGACGCCCTCGCCGCGGTCGTTCGATATCGCCGGCAGGCCTCACCGAGCTGGACCGAGACGCCGATGACGGTCCTGGTGAACGACCGGTGGCGGGCCGAGTTTCCGGTCACCGAAATCGGGTGCTACCTCTTCACCGTGGAAGGTTGGGTCGACCCTTTCGAGACCTGGACCCGCCAGCTGGCCAAGCGCATCCAGGCCGGCCAGGACATCGCAGGCGAGCTGGAGGCCGGGGCAAGGATGATCGAACAGGCCGCGGCTCGCGCCGGGCGCTCGGAGGGCGCACTTCACGCAGACGGCAGCGCCGCCGACGCCGCGCGCCTCATGGCCGTGGCGAAGTCGCTCCGCGGCACTTCCGCGCCGGCCATCGACAGTGAGGTTGGCAGGCTGATGCGCCGCTACGCCGATCGGAGCCTCGCCACGGTCTACGCCCGCGAGGTCGAGGTCCTCGTCGAGGCGGCCAGGGCCAGGTTCAGCACGTGGTATGAGCTCTTCCCGCGCTCGGCCGGCACGTTTCCCGACGTCGAGCGCCTGCTGCCGGAAATCGCCCGAATGGGTTTCGACGTCCTCTACTTCCCCCCCATCCACCCCATCGGCCGCACTCACCGCAAAGGCGCCAACAACCGGCCGGCCGCGGCGGGCGAGCCAGGGAGCCCGTGGGCGATCGGTTCGGAGGTAGGAGGCCATAAGGCCGTCAATCCCGAGCTCGGCACGCTGGAGGACTTCCGTCACCTGGTCCAGTCGGCCGCAAAGCAGGGCATCGACGTGGCGCTTGACATCGCCTTCCAGTGCTCGCCCGACCACCCGTACACGCGAGAGCACCCCGAGTGGTTCAAGCACCGGCCTGACGGCTCGATCCAGTACGCGGAAAATCCGCCCAAGAAGTACGAGGACATCTATCCCTTCGACTTCGAGACCGAGCACTGGCGGGAGCTGTGGCAGGAGCTGCTGTCGATCGTCCTTTACTGGACCGAGCAGGGAGTGCGGATCTTTCGCGTCGATAACCCGCACACCAAACCCTTCATGTTCTGGGAGTGGCTGATCGCGGAGGTCAGGCGCAGGCATCCCGACGTGGTGCTGCTGTCGGAGGCCTTCACGAGGCCGAAGGTCATGTACCGCCTCGCCAAGGCCGGCTTCAGCCAGTCCTATACGTATTTCGCGTGGCGGAACACCGCATATGAGCTTTACCAGTACTTCACCGAGCTGGCTCAGCCGCCGATCCGCGAATTCTTTCGGCCCAGCCTGTGGCCAAACACGCCGGACATCCTCACCGAGTACCTGCAGACCGGAGGCCGGGCCGCCTTCCAGGCGCGCCTCATCCTGGCGGCCACCCTGGGCGCCAGCTACGGCATTTACGGGCCGGCTTTCGAGCTCATGGAAAACCGCGCCCGCGAGCAGGGTTCGGAGGAATATCTCGACTCGGAGAAGTACCAGTCGCGGAAATGGAATCGCGACAGCCCCGACAGCCTTCGCGAGCTGGTCACGATCATCAACCGGATCCGGCACGAGAATCCTGCGCTGCAGACCGACCGCGGGCTGCGATTTCACCTGACTGAGAACGACCAGCTGCTCGCGTACTCCAAGAGCACGCCTGACAATGCCAACGTGATCCTGACGGTGGTCAACGTCGACCCGCACCACGTGCAGCGCGGCATGGTCAACCTTCCGCTCGAGGAGCTCGGCATCGAGCGCGACCGCCCCTACCAGGCCCACGAGCTGATCAGCGGCGCGCGCTACCTGTGGAACGGACCGCGCAACTTCGTTGAGATCAACCCCCACTCCATGCCCGGCCAGGTCTTCCGGTTCCGCCGCCGCGTCCGCAGCGAGCACGACTTCGAGTACTTCCTGTGATTGCCACCCCCGCGACCGGCCGCCGACGGAAACCGGAGATCCTTCACCTGGAAGAGGATCCGCTCTGGTACAAGGACGCGCTCATCTACGAGCTCCACGTGCGCGCTTTCATGGACAGCAACGCGGACGGCAGCGGGGATTTTCGGGGCTTGATCGAGAAGCTGCCGTACCTGCAGGACCTCGGGATCAACGCGTTGTGGCTTTTGCCCTTCTATCCCTCGCCCCTGCGCGACGATGGATACGACATCGCGGACTACACGAACGTCAACCCGATGTTCGGCACGTTGGGCGATGTCAGCCAGCTCGTCAGGGAAGCGCACCGTCGGGGGATCCGGGTCATCAACGAGCTCGTCTGCAATCACACCTCTGACCAGCATCCCTGGTTCCAGCGTGCCCGCCGGGCCAAGCCGGGCACGGCGCTCCGCGACTTCTATGTCTGGAGCGAGACCAACCAGCGCTACCAGGACGCGCGGATCATCTTCAAGGACTTCGAGACCTCGAACTGGACGTGGGACCACGTGGCCAACGCCTACTACTGGCACCGCTTCTACTCCCACCAACCCGACCTCAACTTCGA
>VBII01000319.1 GCA_005887735.1 Chloroflexota bacterium | reverse complement strand
GAGGGCGCGGGGCGGAGGAAACTGCGCTGGGAATCCTGGCCGAGATCACTGCGGTTCGCTTCGGCGGCTCGGGCGTTTCGATGCGTGTGGCCCGGGCTTGACCGAGACGTTCATCGGCGGCTTCGCGAGCGGCTTCATGGGCCAGGGATTCATGGGCATGCGTGTCGGGTACGGGCTTTACTTCACGACGACGAGATTGTTCGGCGTCTACGCGGCGACCTGGTCGGGCGGATCACTGGGCGGCCCGGTCGCCGGATTGATCGAGGGTGAGCTCATGCCGGCTCTCACGCCCGAACAGAGCACGACCGTGATCTCCGAGCTGGAGCGTGCGAAGCAGTACGAGCTCGCGAAGGACCAGGTTCGCAGTATCCAGCTCAAGAAACCAGGCTTGTGGGGGATGGGGCTCGGACGGGCCAGGATCAAACCTGTCGAGGGCCCATCCATCAGCTACACGCTGCGCAACGTCATCGCTTACGACCGGCTGGTGCAGCTCACGCAAGCGTTCGGCCCAGAGCTGGTCAGCAAATAGCCTGGTCGTTCAAGCGTGCTTGTGCTGCTTGCGGAAGCGGCGCGCTTTCTCTCGGTTGCCGCAGGAGGCCATCGTGCACCACCGGCTCGAGTGGTTCTTGGAGCGGTCATAGAACGCCCATCGGCACTCGTCGGAGCTGCACAGCTTGAGCCGCTCCCAATTGCCGTCCTGCATTGCCGAGTAGAAGCTCGCCACCAGACGGCCGATCGCCCCGACCGCGCCTGAAGCCTCGGGCTCGAGGCGCGCCTTGCCGCCCGGCCCAAAGCGCATCCGGAGCCGGCTCGCGCTGGCCGCCTCGTTCAGGGTCGCCAGCTCCACCGGGTAGATCCGCGAGCCCGAGTTCCCGCCGATCACCGCCCGCATGGCCTCCCGCACCGCGTGCGCGTGCCTGAGATCCGCCTCTTCGACCGCCTGGGACGGGTCCATCAGGTCCCTTGCAACCAGCCACGCCTTGAGCGTGTTTGGGTCCTTGAGCTCCTCGTTCCGGGGCACCATGTCGAGGGTGTTGACGAACGCCTGGACCAGGCCGAGCTCGCCGGTTGCCGTCTCCCGTTCAGCCATCGAAATCTAGTCTACCCATAACCACACAAAGAGCAACGTCGGTTATAATAACTGTCATAGAGTATTAGCTGGTCAGGAGGTCGAGAATGAACCCGTACATGAACGAGGACGTGATGTGGCAGCGGCTCAAGGACATCCAGCTGGAGGCCGAGAACAGGCGGCCGTAAGGAGACACCACGCTCAGAAGTCTGGTCGCGTTGGTCCGCCTGGTCGGGGAGCGGGCCTGGTGGCTCGCCGGGCTGGCCATGCGCCGGGCGCCGCGACGCAGTCCTCTCCATGTGGTGAGCGAAGACCGCGACACCGCCTCACACGCGGCCTAGTCGGTAAGCGGCCAGGCCGGCGCTAGGTCTGGGCTAACCGGCCCAGTTTGCGCAGGACGGCAACCTGCTCGGCGTCGGGTCCGCCACCCGCGCCGGGTACCTCGAGGATGAATGGGAGCTTCGCGAGCCGCGGCTCGTGAAGCAGAGCCCGGAAGCCTTCCTCTCCGATCTGACCCGTGCCGATGTTGGCGTGACGGTCGCGGTTCGAGCCCAACCCCGTCACCGAATCGTTGCAGTGGATGACCTCGACGCGCTTCAGGCCGACGACACGGTCCAGCTCGTCGATGGTCTTTTTCACCTCGGCCGCGGTGCGCTCGTCATAGCCTGAGGCGAACGCGTGGCACGTGTCGAAGCAAACCGCGACGCGGGGATCGCCGTCGAGGGCGCTGATCATCTCGGCGATCTCCTCGAACTTCGCGCCGACGCATCCACCGAGGCCCGCATTGTTCTCGATCAGCAGGCGGGCGGACTTGGGGCTCGCCCTTTCCAGGACGTGCTTCAAGTGCTCGGTGATCGACGGGAGTCGCGCCTCGAAGCCGGCGCCCTTGTGCGAGCCGGTGTGAAAGATCACGCCGTCCACCCCCAGATCGTCCGCCGCTTTCAAGTAGCCGGCGAGTGTGCTTTCCGAGCGCTGGCGCAGCGTCGGGTCGTCGCCCGCCAGGTTGATCAGGTAGACGGCGTGGAAGTAAAAAGGTGGATGGCCGTGGTTCGCGGCCGCTTCCTTGAACGTCGCGATTCGATTCTCGTCGAGCTTCGGCGACCCCCAAAAGCCAGGGGGAGTAGGGTGGACCTGTATGGCCTCCGCCCCCATCGCCTTCGCGCGCTCAAAGGCCAGATGGAGTCCGCCGGACGAGTCGACATGAGCCCCAAGAATGGCCATTCAAGAGAGAGTAATTCGGGTCCCATCTGGCATGCTGACCGGGCTTTGTCCGTCTTCGTCATGGGCGACCTCGACCTCGCGGTCCGAGGCCGCACTTATCGCGAGCCCGAGGGCCCGCATTCGATGGTCGTGCGGGGCAAGGACCTCGACGCCGGGCTGCAGCACATCGCAGCGCGAAGCGATTGCCGGTCCGTGGCAGTGGTCGGCCTGCCGGAGCAGGTTCCCGACCTATCGCCGTTGGTCGGACGCCGCCTCTTGCTCGTCGACGGCGACAGTGGACGCCTGCGCGATTTTGCGGAAGTCGCCATCCGAGCGGGCATCGAGGTGGAATGGATTCGCGCGGCCCGACCGCCGTTCGAGCGCCTGGCTGCCGCGCTTCTGCCCGTGGGTGGCATCGTCCTCGCCGCCGGGCGCAGCTCGCGGATGCCGGGGTCGCAAAAGCTGCTCCTCGACATCGACGGGGTGCCGATGGTGAAGCACGTGCTCGAGGCCGCATCCGAGGGTGGCTGCCATCAGACAGTGGTCGTCTACGCCGAGGAAGATGTCCGTCGGGCCATCGACGGCAGGGCCGAGCTCGTGTTCAACCCCAAGGCGAACACCGGCATGGCGTCATCGCTCCAGGTGGGGCTCCGCGCGCTCAGGCCCGAGATCGAGGGCGCCATGGTGCTCCTGGGCGACCAGCCGCTGGTGGGGTCGCGCACGGTGGCCACACTGCTGCGAGCGTGGCGGCGAGAAGGATCTCGTCCCGCGGTCGCGGTCTCGAGCGGCGACGACGGCTGGGCTCCGCCAGTGATCATTTCCCGCGAGCTGTGGAAAGAGCTGTTCGCGTTGAAAGGCGACGCCGGCGCGCGGCAGGTGCTGCACGGCCGGCCGGAGTTGCTCGACGTGGTACCCGCGCCGGGCCGGCCGGACGACATCGACACGCCGGACGACTACGCGAAGATCGTCCGCCTGTTTCCCCGCAAGAGACCGCGCCAGCGCGTCTAGCCCCTCCGAGCGCGTAGCATCAGGGATGGTGCTAGTGATCGCTCTAGGAGTGA
>VBII01000318.1 GCA_005887735.1 Chloroflexota bacterium | reverse complement strand
CGACCGCGCGCTGGTCGCGACGGTCGACTTCTTCACGCCCATCGTCGACGACCCCTCCGAGTTCGGCGCCATCGCCGCGGCCAACGCGCTCAGCGACGTCTACGCCGTCGGCGCACGCCCTTTGTTCGCCCTGGGGATCACCGCCTTCCCACGCGACAAGCTCGGGACCGGCCTGCTCGAAAAGATCGTCAGCGGCGGCGCGGCCAAACTGGGGGAGGCCGGCGTCCCGGTCGTCGGCGGGCACTCGGTCGACGACGCCGAGCCGAAGTTCGGCTACACGGTGATCGGCGAGGTTCACCCCGAAAAGGCGATCGGCCACGACGGCGCCCGCGCGGGCGATGTCCTGTTCCTGACCAAACCCCTCGGCTCGGGCCTGGTCGCGACCGCCATCAAGCGTGGCCTGTGTCCGCCCGCGCTGGAGCGAGAGGCGATCTCAATCATGACGACGCTCAACCGCGCCGCATCTGAGGCCATGCTCGCGGCGGGAGCCACGGCCGCTACCGACGTCACCGGCTACGGTCTGATCGGACACCTGATGAACCTGCGCGGTGGGGCAGACGTCTACCGGGAAAAGATTCCGTTGATGAACGGAGTCCATGACCTCGCGGCGAAGGACCTGTTCCCTGACGGGAGTCGCCGCAACTACGCGGCCTACCGGGACCAGGTCGACTGGGGAGGGCTCGCAGAGGTCTTCCAGATGATCCTTTGCGACGCTCAGACCAGCGGCGGCCTGCTCGTTGCGATTCCTCCCGAGAATGTCAACGAGTTCAGCGGCGATGTGATAGGCGTCATGCGCGACGACGGGGTGATCCGGATCCGTTGAGCAACCTGCGCGTGAGCGGCGGCGAGGCCCGGGGACGCCGGCTCAAAGCGCCCAAGAACATACGGCCGACACAGGGCATGGTGAAGCAGGCGATCTTCAACATGGTCGGCCCGCGCATTGAGGGCGCCATGGTGGTCGACCTCTTCGCCGGCTCGGGCGCGCTGGGCATCGAGGCGCTTTCGCGCGGCGCCGCCCGTGTCACGTTTGTGGACCAGCAGCCTCGCGGTCTTGCTATCCTGCGGCAAAACTTGGACGCCCTCGGCTTCAGGGAGCGATCGGACGTAATTCGAGGTGACGTCGTCCGCTGGCTCGAGACTGGGCCCAGTGCTCTCAGCGCAGCGGATTTCGTGTTTCTCGATCCTCCCTATGACGACGCGGTGCTGAACCGAGCCCTCGAGGTGCTGGACCGGACCGCGGCCACCTCGTCTGTCTTCGTGGAGCACTCCAAGCGGCAGCAGCTGCCAGGTCTTTCTCGTCTGCGTATCGACCGCGAGCGGCGCTACGGAGACACCGTGGTCACGGTGCTCACCGCGTGATGGCCCGCAACCAGGTCCCCAACTCCAAGATCGCCGTCTATCCGGGAAGCTTCGACCCTTTCACCAACGGACACCTGGATGTGGTCGACCGCGCTCTCGGCATCTTCGACAAGCTCATCGTCGCCGTTACGGCCAACCCCGAGAAGCGCCAACCGCTCTTCACCGTCGACGAGCGACTCCAGCTGATCCGCGCTTCACTCAACGGGCGTGATCGGGCCGAGGTCGCGAGCTTCACCGGTCTCACCGTCGAATACGCGCGCTCGCGCGGGGCCAGCACACTGGTCAAGGGCCTGCGCGCCTACTCTGACTTCGACGCCGAGCTGCAGCAGGCGCTGATGAATCGCAAGCTCGCGCCCGACATCCACACAGTCTTCCTGATGTCCGGCTTCGCGCACATATTCGTCTCGTCAAGTATCTTGAAGGACATCGCCAGCTATGGCGGCAAGGTATCCGACCTCGTCCCGCCGGCGGTCGCGAGAGCGTTGAAGGAGAAGTTCAGATAAAGGTCGACGAGCTGCTTGACCGTTTCGAGTACCTGATCCAGAACGCGCGCCATGTCCCGCTTTCGACGCAGATCATGCTCAACGAAGACGAGCTCATGGAGCTGATCGACCAGATCCGCTTCAACCTCCCCGATGAGATCAAGCAGGCGAACTGGACCGTGTCCGAGCAGCAGCGGATCGTGACCGAAGCGCACGCCGAAGCCGCACGCACAATGTCCCTAGCCAACGAGCGCGCCGAGGAGGCGGCATCGGAGCACGAGATCCTCCGGCGCGCCGAGCGCCACTCGGCCCAGGTCGTGAAGGATGCACAGGCCAAGGGCGACCAGATCATCC